>CAYNWJ010000125.1:0-9975 GCA_964400815.1 uncultured bacterium | reverse complement strand
GAGCATGGTATAGGTCCTGAGCGATTCCTGGACGGTCAGATCGCGCTGGACGATACCGATGATGAAGCCGCCGATGATGTTGATGACGGTGATGATGAGACCGGCGATCACATCGCCGCGCACGAATTTCGAGGCGCCGTCCATGGCCCCGTAGAAATCCGCTTCCCGCGTGATCTCACTGCGCCGGGCCCGCGCCTCGTCCTCGTTGATCAGCCCGGCGTTCAGGTCGGCGTCGATGGCCATTTGCTTGCCGGGCATCGCGTCCAGGGTGAAACGGGCGGACACCTCGGCGATACGGGTTGCGCCCTTGGTGATGACCACGAACTGGATGACCACGATGATGACGAAGATGATGAACCCGACGATATAATTGCCCTGCACGACGAACGTTCCGAAGGAATAGATCACGTTGCCGGCGTCGGCCGTACCCAGGATGCGCCGGGTGGTGGCCACGTTCAAGGCAAGCCGGAAAACCGTTGTCACCAGAAGAAGCCCCGGAAAGACAGACAGTTCCAGGGGACGCGTGATATACATGGTGACGAGAAGGATGACGATGGCGAAGACGATGTTGAAGGAGAGGAGAATATCGAGCACCGCCGCCGGTACGGGAACGATCATCACGCCGAGAATCGCGATCACGACAAGCGCGAGAATCGCATCCGACGCGGTGTTCCTCGTCCTGTTCAGCGCCATTTCGTTCACAGTATCGCCCCGCTTCCATCGGGTTTCGTGACCCGCCATGTCCGGCCGTTCGGTCACCACCGGGCGTGTTTGTCACTTAATATCTCTATAATATAACATGTTATCACCATGATGGGAACAACAATCCGCCACCGTGAAATCAGACCCCGTTCGACCGGGGCCGGTGACGGTCCGGCGGACGGCAGCCGTCGGGCACAGACAGGCCCGTCCGGACAGAATGGCGCATCACGCGTTCCGGCCCTTGAGCCTGTATACATAGGCCAACACCTCGGCCACAGCCGTATAGAGATCGGGAGGAATCGGCTGACCGATATCCACGGCCTTGTACAGCGCCTGCGCAAGCATGACGTTCTCGACTATCGGGACACCGTGCTCGGTGGCGATGTTCCTGATGCGTTCGGCGAGGAGACGCCGTCCCTTGGCGACCACCACGGGCGCTGTCATCTCGGCGTCGTAGGCGAGCGCCACGGCGATCTCGGTCGGGTTGGTGATCACCACCTCGGCCTTGGGGACCTCCTCCATCATGCGCCGGCGGGCCATCTCCCGCTGCATGGTCCTGATCCGCGCCCGTATCAGGGGATCGCCTTCCGTCTGTTTCAGTTCCTCGCGCACCTCCTGCCGTGTCATCATGATGGAACGCTCGTAATCCCAGCGCTGGAAGGCATAATCCAGGACCGCTATGACCACATAGCCTATGAGTATCTTCATGGCGATGGAGAACACAGCGCTCCCGGCGAAGGCGAACAACTGCCCCACCGACCGGTCGGTCATTCCCATGATGCCCGGAAGCATGTCCCTGACCGAGAGCCAGGCGATCCAGAGCACCACCACGATCTTGATGATGTCGCGAACCAGAGACTCCACGGACCGGCGGGAAAAGATACGCTTGAAACCCTCTACGGGGTTGATCTTGTCCAGCTTGGGAGCAAGAGGCTCACCGGTGAAGAGAAAGCCCACCTGCAGGATGTTTACGAGGATTGCCGCAAGACCGAGAAACACGAAAACGGGCAGGAGAATGAGAAAAAATCGCCAGATCATTCCCATGAACAGTGTACGGAAGTTCGAAGGGGAAAGCTCGAACGTGGGAATCATCTGGAAAACACCGGTGACCACATCCTCGATGCCGCTCAGTATGTAGTTCGAAAAAACGAGGAGCACGGTGAATCCGGCAAGCAGCATGACCGCCGAATTGACCTCGGTTGACTTGGCGACCTGACCGCGGCGCCGCGTTTCCTCCCTGCGCCGCTGCGTCGCCTGTTCCGTGCGCTCCTGACCGGTGTCCTCGGGCACGGTTCATCCCCCTTTTCGAAGATACGGGCGCCTTCGGCCGAACACGGCCGGACGGTATGGTGCAGAAACGTGGAAAAGACCCGTAACAGACAGATTTTTCAGCAATATATTCCCCGTCACGGAAATAATCAACCGAAAACCACCGACCGGCAAGCCCTCATTTTCCGGCAAATACATTCACTTCGGCGGCTTACAATTGCTGAGCCGGGAATTTGAGGGTTACGGGATGCACCACGATTCCAATCCTGCCAATCCTTTCATCCCGTTAATCACGGTTCAAACGTTGTACGGTCAATCATCAGTCTTCCACCGCCGCCATCATCGGATGCCTGATGCAAAGAATTTTTCTTTCGTGAATAGTGAATGTAACATCTTAATAATTTATAGCTTAACTGTATTCACCGGTGGGATTTCGGGGGATTGCCGGAAAACCTTTGATGCCGACCGATACGGGATGGATATATCACGTTCCCGCAAACCGTCACCCGCCAAGGATCCGGACGAGCACCGCCAGATCACGGGGAAGATCGTTGACGACCGTGTTCAGAAGCATATAGAAGAACGGAAACGACAGACCGATGAGCGCCAGACCCACGCCGATTGCAAGGGGAAAGCCAACAATGAACACGTTCATCTGCGGCACCGTACGCGCCACGATGCCCAGCACGGCGTTGTTGATAAAGAGGGTTATGATGACAGGGGCGGCGAGCTTGATACCCACCACGAAGACCATGAAGCCCATGTCGGTGAAATAGTCGAGGAGACCGGGGCCGAAAACGGCTCCCGCGACCGGCACGATGCGAAAACTCTGCACCAGGGCGTCGATCACCATGTGGTGGCCGTTGATGAGAATGAATATGAGGAGGCTGAACAGATAATAGAACTGTCCTATGATGGAAATCTGCCCCGAGCTCATGGGATCGACCACATTGGCGACCGCGAGGCCCATCTGAAGACCGATGACATGGCCCGCGAACTGGACCGCGCCGAAAATGAGCACGACGACGAATCCCATGAGAAATCCCACCGCCAGTTCCTTGAAAATGACCACCGCAAGATGGAAGGCGGTCGACGGCAGGTCCACCTGCGCGATCTGTGTATAAGGAAGAACCAGCACCGTGATCAGGATGACGAACCACACCCGCAGGGGCCGGGGTATCGACACATGCCCGAACACCGGTACGGTCATGATGAGCGCACCCGTACGGAACATCACCAGGAGCGCGCGGTATATGTCAGTGAGGGTCAGATTGAAATAGTCCATGAGCAGGATCCGTGGAGGCGAATGAATGTGTTTCCGGGTGTCATGCACCCTCGTATCATGGCGCCGGGGGTGGTGGTCTCACAACATCGCCGTCACATCGCCAGATTCGGCATGAACATGATCAGCCGCGTGGTGAAATCCAGAAGTATCTGCATGATCCACGGAAGGAAGAGCACCAGCGCCAGAAGCACCGCGATGATCTTGGGAATGAAGGTGAGGGTCATTTCATTGACCTGGGTCACCGCCTGAAGGATGCTGATGAGCAGGCCGATCAACAGGCCGAATCCAAGCATGGGCGAGGCGAGCAGCAGGGTGATGAAAACCGCCTCGCGCGCCAGCTGCACCGCATACGTCGTTGTCACGCTTCGTCCTTTCCCGGAATCATCCGAAACTCTGCACCAGGGACTGCACCAGCAGATGCCAGCCGTCCACAAGCACGAAGAGCAGTATCTTGAATGGGAGCGATATCATGATCGGCGGCAGCATCAGCATGCCCATGCTCATCAGCACGCTCGCCACGACCATGTCGATGATGAGAAACGGAATGAACAGCATGAATCCCATCTCGAAGGCCGTCTGGAGCTCCGATATGACGAACGCCGGTATCACCACCCGCGTGGGCACCTCGCTTTCATTGGCCGGCTGGGGCAGTTCCGCAACCCGCATGAACAGGGCGATGTCCTTCTGCCGCGTGTGGGTGATCATGAAGCGTCGCAGGGGAACGACCGCCCGGTCGAAAGCCTCCCGCTGGCCGATCTCCTCGTTGAGATAGGGCTGCACCGCCTGCTCGTTGATCTCGTCGAACACCGGCGTCATGACGAAAAACGTGAGGAACAGGGCCAGACCGATTATGACCTGGTTCGGCGGGATCTGCTGTGTACTGAGGGCATGGCGCAGCAGAGACAGCACAATGACGATACGGGTGAAGGAGGTCAGGAGAATGAGGATCGCGGGCGCGAGGGTGAGGAAGGTGATCAGCAGGATGATCTGGATGGTGACAGCCAGGTCCTCGGGGGTCTCCGCCTCCTGGACCTCGAGCCTGAAACCCGGAAGGTTCTGTGCGGCGGCCGTTCCGGCGACAAGAATGAACGCAAGCACCGCAAAGAACAGTATCCGAAAAGCGGCACGTTTTGAGAACATTGACCAGTTTCTCCCGGGTGTAATCTTCAAGCCGGTTTCGTAGAAGGAATTCCACACCATGAACAATCGATGCCGCTGTATATATATAAAGAATACCCACTGCCATACCACACTTTTTTTGTCAAATCAGCCGGGATTTCGATCATGGGTGAAATGCCCGGTTCCTGACTGCATCATAAAACATCGTACATCCGGGCCGCACGACACAACCGTCAGCCGATGGAAATAGTACGATTTATCGCTTTGATTGACTCCATAATACATGTTACATTTCATACGATTGCACGTAACCCCGGCGGAAGGCCCCTGAACACGGGGGCCGAATGCCGATGATCATATTTTTCATACACATACCACCGGAACCCGCTCATATATGAAACCGACGTTCTCCTTCGTCGTCATCACCTGGAATTCCGCCACAACCATCGAGGAATGCCTCCTGGGCGTCAGGGACGCATGCAGCGGCGAGGACATAACCTATCAGGTGTTCGTCGTCGACAACGGCTCATCGGACGAAACCCCCGACATCATCGAACGATGCGCCAAAGACATGCCCCTCACCCTCATCAGGCTCGACCGCAACCACGGCACCACCACGACCAGGAACATGGCCCTCCGGCGCTGCACGGGCGACATCGTCTGCGTGCTCGACTCCGACGCCGTCCTGCTCGATGGAAGCATGCTCGATCTCGCCGCCGCGCTCCAGAACGATCCTTCGATCGGCATCATCGCTCCGAAAATGGTGTTCCCCGACGGCGCCGTGCAGGAATCTGTCCGCCGTTTCCCCTCCGTCACCGGCAAGTTCGGCAAGATCCCCGGCATCGTCCTGGGGATGGGCGTCCCCGACACCGACTCGTATCGCGATTTTCCCTTCGACGAGGAGCGGCCCGTTGACTACGCCATCTCGGCCTGCTGGTTCTTCCGCCGCGGCCTCCTCGACCGTATCGGCTATCTCGACGAACGCATCTTCTATGCCCCGGAGGACATCGACTACGGCATCCGTGTCTGGAAAGGCGGCCTGAAAACCCTCTATTATCCCCGGTTCACCGTACTCCACCACGTCCAGCAGATCACCCACAAAAAGGTCCTGAGCAGGATCGCCATGAGCCACCTCATGGGACTGGTGTATTATTTCGGCAAACACCGGTACTTCTTCTCGCCACGCCCCAGGAACGACCGGTGACCCTCCGCGACCTCACGAAAACCGAGGAAACGGTTGCTTTCCCGCCTCCGTTGTATGATATTATCTGTCGCTCGAAATTGAGTATTCCCGTGTGCCGAAGTGGTGGAATTGGTAGACGCAGTGGACTCAAAATCCACCGGTTGCAAGACCATGCGGGTTCGAGTCCCGCCTTCGGCACCATTAATAAACAAGGGGTTACGGCAATCGCAACCCCTTCTTCTTTGGTTCACGTGATACGCCTCCATCACGATTTCACCCAATGTTTACCTGCTCACACCCCCTGAACAAACAGATTTTTACGTTGTTTTACTTGACAATTTACCGTTATGGAATATAATGTATAACTGCATCTGTGTTCGGCACACCTACATCACCCTGCTCGGCGAGTACATGGAGCTGTGGAAGGTGCAGAGGCTGGGGTTGGATGGAATTGACTCAGGGAAAATAGAATTAATATGACCTCAACCGTGGGCCATCCGGCGTGAGGTGTCTTATATGGGCAGAGACCAGTAATTTCGCAACTTATGCGGATCTATCTAATTATTGTTGGGCAGTGCGAGTACTCTTTTCGTAAATTGAGAAAAAACTCCTATCGGGAGCAAGTCATTGGCGATTCAAATTTCTCTCTTCAATCACAAAGGTGGCGTTAGCAAAACAACCACAGCGTTCAACCTCGGGTGGAAGGTTGCAACAAAGGGCAAACGAGTCTTACTGGTCGATTGTGATCCCCAATGCAATCTCACGGGTATGGTACTCGGGTTCAAGGAAGCCGACGAGTTGGAGAAAGTCTATTCAGGCGAAGGCATTCGTAATATCAAAGAGGGCCTTGCTCCTGCCTTCGAGTCGCGACCTACCCGCATTGAGCCGGTGATCTGCGAACCGGTCGAAGGGAATCGTGACCTATTTTTGCTACCTGGTCATATTGGCTTAGCCGAATATGAGGTGACGTTGGGGATTGCCCAAGAGCTAAGTGGCTCTCTTGTTACACTTCAGAATCTCCCAGGTGCTTTGCGGCATCTTTTTCAGCTTACGGCAGAGGAATATAGTGCGGACATAGTGATCATTGACATGAGTCCAAGTCTTGGCCCAACAAATCAAAATCTCTTAATGACAAGTGAGTTTTTCTTGGTCCCGATGGCACCGGACTATTTTTCTGTCATGGCGACTAATTCGCTGGCAACAGTAATTCCTAAATGGAATGAGTGGCGCAAAAATGCAAGTTCAATTACAGCACTGCAAAAAACAACCTATCCCTTCCCTGATATCCTCCCGAAGTTCTTGGGAACTGTAGTACAGAGGTATCGGTTGCGTGCGCATCAATCTGCGTCTGTAGCATTTCAGAAGTGGATTGATGAGATTGAGCAAGGAGTTAAGGAGAAACTGATCCCGTCGCTAGCCAGTTGCTACATGATGCTTGAAGAATCTGAGTACGCGGCAGTCCACCTTTCACCTGGAGATCCGATTTTGCAGATGTCTGATTTCAATAGTCTCATCGCCCAGTCTCAGAAGCACAAAGCTCCCGTCTTCGGTCTAACCGACGAGCAACTCGAACAAACGGGTATAGTTCTTGAACGGACCAAGATGTCGATGCAACAGTTTGACGAGCTGTATTCCCAAGCTGCTGATCGGATAATTACGCTTATTGGGAATCATGAGACCAATTAGTACGTTCTCCAACGCCATGTCACGCGCCGCGCAGCTCGGTGGACTCCATTCCGCTGTTCGTACGTTAACTACGGTTGCCATTGATCCGTCTGATCTACTCCGCGCGCAAATTGTCTTGGCGATTAGCGCTCTTGATCACCTTGTTCACGAATTGACGGTGGCAGGCATGCTCGAAATCTATGACGGTATTCGCCCTTCCACACCTGCATATACTAAATTCCAGATACCACTCTCTTCGGTGCATGGTGCCTCGGCACAGTTGTCTAAAGGCGCATTCGAGTCCGCGATTCGCGAGCGGCACAGTTACCTCTCTTTTCAACGCCCGGAGAAGATCGCTGATGCCATTAGACACTTCTCGTCAGTAGGGCTTTGGGATGAGGTCGCTGCTGGACTATCGGAAGATGCCGCGAGTCTTAAGATGGATGTCAATCTCGCAGTTGACAGACGGAATAAAATAGCTCATGAGGCCGATATAGACCCGACCTATCCCGGACAGCGTTGGCCGATAAGTGAATCAGATGCGAGTGGCGTTGTTACTCTAATTAATAGAGTGGGACACCAAATTGTCACGGTGGTTGCGTGAAACTCATGTGAGCCCAACAAGCGCATGCAGTGGACCTACGGCCGCTGATGCTTTACGTTAGCTGAATAGAGAAGAAGAAATGGAAGCGTTGCCGAACCAGAACGATCAACCAACAACCGTGTTCATATTTGGGGCTGGCGCATCGTATGGTGACGGTGTTCCCCTTCAAACAGATATACTGCCATCTATAATCAAGGATGAAGATCCCCAGCTTAAACACTCTGAAACGGCCAAGAGACTTCGAGCCTTCTTAACAGAATATTTTGCTCATGGGGAGCAAACGCCTTCTCTGGAAGAGGTGTTTGGTTTTATAGATTTTTTCATCAACAACAGCCTTTCTCTTTCAAGGCAATGGGGCGCAAGAGAATTAATTGAAATTAAGGAAGATTTCAAAAAAACCATTCACTACATAATCAGTAAAAACACGAAAAGAAGTGAGGCGTTCAAAGAATTTTGGGGGAAAATTTGTACTGTTGAGCCAGAGATCGGGGTAATTACAACAAACTACGACACCCTCATCGATGAAGCATTTGATTCGATCTACCCTGAATGCCTCATTGACTACTGCCTTGATTTTGTCAATTTCAGACATCCGAGCGCCGGAGTGCCTTTTGATTGGTGGATTGACCCCAAGAAACCTACTAATCACTTCGAGTACAGCAGAATAACCAGAATCAAACTAATAAAAGTCCATGGCAGCTTGAATTGGAAGTATTGCGCATGTTGTGGTCAGATCGCGCTTACACCTTGGCAACACCAGTACAACCTAAAGCTTGATTCGTTCAAGTCATTTATCGACAACCAAATTACGGAGTGCCCTTTTGATGGTGCTAGGTTGGCGTCATTGCTACAGATGCCTACGCACTTGAAGTCCAACAACAACTTTATTTTTAGCAAGCTCTATGATGAGGCCTCATACCTCGTAGGCAATTCCAAACAGCTTGTGTTTGTTGGTTATTCGTTTCCGGAAGCTGATGTTCATATACGTGCGCTGGTGCGGAGATGCTTTTCTGAGGACGGAAAAATCATCGTTATCAACAAAAGCAGGGCAAAGGTCCTCAAGCATCGTTATGAAGGGTTGGCCAGAAATGTAGATTACTACGAATACACGTTTGGGCGGTTTGTGAAATCACGAGTTTTCGATGAAATACTTTCAGCTAACAAAACGCTCCAGGGGACGGCTCGCTTCGCTCGCCGCTCCTGATCGTAGGCGTTGGTAATAATAGATTAGTAATAGCTATTGCCCTCTATCCATTTGAAAAACCGAATGCTTGAGTTAAGACAAACCGGTCGCAAGACCATGCGGGTTCGAGTCCCGCCTTCGGCACCATTATATATGAATCAAGCCCGTACGGTCGCGGCCATACGGGCTTTTTGCTTGTCAGATCGATCTTTGCATTCGATGACGGCTGAAAAACGATCCTCCGGCGGATACAGTTGACATATTTCATGTCGTTTGCTATACTATGAAACACAATCGGAGGTTACCACCATGTCGAACATCTTCATCACGATTGAAATGCGGCTGCCGGTTCGTTACACCGAAGAGGACGGCGTGATCGTCTCTCACTGTCCGGTGCTTGACATATCGTCCATGGGCGATGATGAAGACGAGGCAGCCGCGAACCTCAAGGATGCGATCATAGGTTTCGTGGAATCCTGTTACGACCGGGGTGTGCTGGACAAGGTTTTGTCCGAGTGCGGTTTTCAAAGGATCGAGGATTTGGAACGTGACGCTATCGGTGACATGGAGGACGTTATTATCGTGCCGGTACCCCTATACATGCTCAACAAAAGCCAACCTGCTGGGAAACGATGCCGCGCCTGATTCCGCTCCCATTCAGAGTCATCGAGTGCATATTTCTCAAAGCCGGATTCGTTTTCGAGCGATCAAGCGGCTCCCACCGTATATATTCAAGGCCGGGAACCGATCGTCCCATCGTCATTCCCTTTCATGCAACGACCGACATCCCCGTATCGATAATTGCCGGTCTCATGAGAACTTCAGGAATGACGAGGGAAGAATATTTCTCGTATCTCGACGATTGTCGATAAGTTCCTGAAACGGTCGCTCTCCCATCCCCTCTTCAGGGATTCACTCCCCCACCAGCTCCACCAGCCGGTCAACCGCCGCCTCGGTGGCGACAT
>CAYNWJ010000124.1:390-9982 GCA_964400815.1 uncultured bacterium | reverse complement strand
CCCAGTAGCGGTCGAGGATGCCGTCCACCTTTTCCTGGACCGGTTCATCCTCCCCGGCGGTTTCGATATAACGCCTGCGCATCTCCTCGTTGCGCTGCTCTATCCAGAACTCGATTTCCTCCTGGGGCTTGCCGTGGTTCAGCGTGACGGGCCCGCAATTGCAGCCGAGTTCGCAGTTGAGGCAGTCGACCAGAAGGGGGAGCCTGGCGTGGTCGCTGGCGAACAGCTCCGGAAGTTTTTCCAGGTATTCGTACACGACCGGGTTGCCTTCGATCTTGCGCGTTTTCTCCCTGATGGAGGGGTCCCACCGCTCGGCCGTCCGCAGGAGGCCGCCGGGTGTTGAGAAAAGGACGGCGCGCTCGGCGGGGGGATTGTCGAAATCGACCGCCGGGAAGGACTTCAGATCGATTCCATATACACGCAGATGGCTGTCTATGGACTGGTATGAGACATTGAAATCACCCAGGCCCGTTTCCACGAACTCCCGCTTTTTGGCGATGCAGGGCGATATCACCGCGAATTTGCAGTCGGCATACCTGTGGTGGTACTGCTTCACCATTTTGATGGTATGGAGCATGGGGCTGTCCACCGGGGCGAGATAGGGGATGAGTTCCGGCCGGTAAATTTCGATATAGGTCACGATGGCGGGGCAGGGTTGGGCTATGACCATGTCGGGGCTGTTTTCCGTGATATGGCGGACGTAGCTTTTCGTGGTCAGCTCCGCGCCGAAACTGACATCGAAAATCGCCTCGATACCCATATGCTTGAACCAGCCGTTAAGGTGAAGATACCGTTCGGGAAAGTTCGCGGCGACTGCCGGTGCGACGATCGCCACGATCCTTTCCCTGCGTTTCACCGCCTCGAGAAATTCATCGAAGTCATCGATATAACGCCTGGCGTTGTGGGTGCAGGTCCCGATGCACCGTCCACAGCCGATGCAGAGGTCGGCGTTGACATTCACATGGTCTCCGCTGCCGTCGTTGCAGAATTTCACCGGGCATACGGAGATGCAGGCATGGCAGTTGACGCATTTTTCCTCGTCGACCCGCACAACGGGTGTGAGGCCCCGCATGTCTTCGCATTCTCCGAATTCAGGGTACAGTCCGTCGTCCGGGGATGCGCCTTCCCCGCCAAGGTTGATTTTCAGCACTGCAAACCTCCATTTCACGTTCCCTGGTCATTTCGGCGGGTGCAATGCGGGATTCCGCACCTTCCATGGTCCGCCTCATGATGTTTCCCATTTTTATGGATAATTGGTGAAGCAATAATGCTGCCAAAGAACATGTTTCTCCATAAGAGACAGGTGTCCAGAGAGCTACATGCTATTCAAATATTGAAGAGATTGCCGATGCTCAAGCGGTTTGGCGCGTTTCTCAGGACAATGTGTCCAACTGTGGAAGGGGATCACTATTTCCTTCCTCGATGGCGGGACGCAGGCGGAGGGGGCGAAATCCGGATGCGGCCGGCAGCGCGAATGATCCCCGCGTATTCCTGCGCAAGGGGGCTGTTTGCCGGCGATTTTGTTCGCGTCAGGAATATTTTCCTTGCAAATAGAGCCGATGAGAGTAGATTATTATAAGTGAATTGATTTTCCGCCCACCCGGGCCTGACCGTTCATGCCGTGTCGGTCGCGACGTCATAAAGCAAATCTTCGGAGGGAGCGAGGAACCATGCCTGGCGGGAATATTCTGATCGTCGAGGACGAATATCTCATCGCCGAAGTGATCAAGACGCGCCTCGAATCAAGCGGGTATCTGGTTCCGGCTATCGTTTCATCCGGCTCCGAAGCGGTGAAGAAGGCGATGAACCTCGCGCCCGACCTCATTCTCATGGATATCGTTCTCAAGGGGGATATGGACGGTGTTCAGGCCGCCGAGCGAATCCGTTCCCACCAGGATGTCCCGATCATATTCATCACCGCCCACACCGACGAGGAGACACTGAGGCGGGCGAAGGTGACCGGCCCGTTCGGCTATCTCACGAAGCCGATCAATGACAGGCAGCTCATCATCAATATCGAGATCGCCCTTTACCGTCACCGCTACGAGCGTGAGCGGACCGAATTGATCAGGCGCCTGGAAAAGGAGATATCCGAACGCAGGTCGGCCGAGGAACGGCTCAGGGAAAGCGAGGAACTCTACCGTGTCCTCGTGAATTCCTCCCCGGATGTGATCCTTCGCTTCGACCGGGAATGCCGTCACGTGTTCGCCAATTCGATCGTAGAGAAATATTCCCCGCTGCCCGCGGACGGGATGCTGGGGAGAACCCACAAGGAACTGGGGTTCCCGGACGATATGTGCGATTTCTGGGAGAAGTCGATCAGATCGGTTTTCGATACGGGCGAACCGCTCGAACAGCAGTTCGAGTTAGAGATGGAGGGTAACACAATCGTTTTCGACTGGCGGCTTCTGCCCGAGTTCGGCGCCGACGGCGGGGTAAACAGCGTGATGAGCGTATCGCGGGACATCACCGAGCTCCGCAGGATCGAGGACGAACGGAACCGAGCGGACCGTCTCGAATCCATCGGGACCCTCGCGGGCGGGATCGCCCACGATTACAACAATCTCCTGGCGGCGATTCTCGGCAATATCGCCCTCGTGAAAATGAACACGGAGGAGGGAAGCGAGGACCACATGTCGCTGGACGAGGCCGAACAGGCGGCATTCCGCGCGCGCGACCTGACCCGCCAGTTCCTGACCTTCTCGAAGGGCGGAGCGCCGGTCCGCACTCCCATGCGTGTTGACAGTCTCGTGCGGGATGCTGTTTCGGTATCGCTGAAGGAAACGAACGTTTCGGTCGAATTCGATGTCGATGACGGTCTCATGATGGCGGAGATCGACGGCGGGCAGATTGCCCAGGCGGTCAGCGCCGTGGTCAGGAACGCCGTCGAGGCCATGCCCGGAGGCGGCAGGATCACCGTGCGCATGAAAAACGCATCCACCGGAGACCTTCCATCCGTTCCTCTCGCACCGGGACCCTATGTCGTCGTTTCGATCACCGATACCGGCCCCGGTATCGATCCGAAGGTGCTGCCGGGTATTTTCGATCCGTATTGTTCGACGAAAAAAGGGGCCGCCGGACTCGGCCTGACGACGGCCTATTCAATAGCCGCCCGTCACGGCGGGGTCATAACCGCGGAATCGGAGCCGGATTCGGGATGCACGATCCACATTCATCTTCCGGCGCTGCCGTCCGGGGACGAAAAGGCCGCCGGTGATCGGCCGGTTACCACGTTCGACAGGCCGTTCGGGGACATTCTGGTGATGGATGACGAGGCCGCGGTGAGACGGGTCGTGGCGCGGATGCTCGAATCCTTCGGTTGTTCGGTGGCCACGGCCGCGGACGGCGGGGAGGCGGTTTCCCGCTACCGGGAGCGGTTCGACGCCGGAAACCCTTTCGACGCCGTGATCATGGACCTGACCGTCCCCGGCGGCATGGGCGGGAGCGAGGCGGTCAGGCGCATACGGGAGTTCGATCCCGGCGTGTGCGCCATCGTCGCGACGGGATATTCCAACGATCCGGTTGTCGGGCAGTACAAAACGTACGGATTCAGCGGGTACATACTGAAACCCTTCAGGCCCGATGATCTGAAAAAGCTCATTTCAGGAACATCACCGGAAGAGTGACAGACGCGCCGGACGGTCATGTGGTCCCGGACCGGGCCTCCCTGAACCGGATGATCCCGGTGAGGGTGTCGCAGACGGGCGTGGGGACACCGTGGGACCGGCCCGTTTCCGCCACATATCCGGTGAGGGCGTCCACTTCCGTGCGCCTGCCCCGTTCCAGGTCCTGGAGCATCGAGGACCGGTGATCATAGGTCGCCGGGACTTGGGAGCCATAGAAGAACTCCCGGTATTCCGCCGCGGTGTCCCAGTGTGTGCGCCCTCCCATGGCTTCGATGACCTCGAACACCTCCCCGATGACCGCGTCCATGATCCGCCGGGCGGAGGGATCGTCCCCGAGAGCGCCGTAATGAACCCCGAGCGCCGCCCCCAGGGGATTAAGCGCGCAGTTGTAGAGGAGCTTCGCGAAAAGGTCCCGGCCGATGGCGTCTGTGGCACGGCAGGGGATGCCCGCGTGATTGATGGCCGTTGCGATGCGCAGGGCCGAATCGGGAGGAGGCCCCTCATCAGGAGCGCCGATGTGGATGTCGTCGGCGGTTACGGTGATCCGCACGAGCCCCGGCTTCTCGATGGCGAAACCCGTGATCACCCGTCCCCCCAGCGAACGTTCCCTGCCGAAGGCCGCGATGAGGCGTTCGAGGTTGCCGCAGCCGTTCTGAAGCGATACCGCCGTAAATGAGGAACCGCGCAGCCTGCCCAGTTCCGCAATCGCCTTTTCCGTGTCGAATGACTTGGTGGTGATGAGGATGTAGTCATGGCAAGAGCCGGCGACGGCCCCGATCGATGAATATGCGCCGAAAGAGCCGGCGTCGGCATGAAAGTCACCGAAGATGCCCGTTACCGCGAGTCCCTTTTCCCGGAGCGGGGTAACGAAGCGTTCCCGGGCGATCATGTCCACGGTATGGCCGTCCGCCGCGAGTGCGCAGCCGATGGCCTGTCCCACGGCGCCGGCGCCGAAAATCAGGATGTTCATGGTGGAGATCGCTCCTGTATGCGGTTGAATCTGTGTTCTCCATACGATAGGTCAAGCGGGTTGCGGAGTGCAAGGGGAAACTGCCGGACGCAACCCCCCGTTTTTCAGCAACAAACTTAATATTTCGAGGTTTTTCAGTTTCTGAACCTGGATTTTCAGGATTACGGGATGAACCACGATTAGAATCCTGTCAATCCTTGAATCCCATTAATCATGGTTCAAACGGCGTTCGGTCAATCGTCATTCTTCCCTCGTCGCCATCATCGGTTAATTGGGGTGTTATCAATCGTTCAAAGAATCTTTTTTGCTTTTATTATGGATGTAATACCATACTTTATAACAGCTTATGTGAATTATCCGATGGATTTATGGGGGATTGCCAGGAAACTGCCGCCGTCAATCCTCCTCGGACCTACCGTCCGGCTCCCTTTGGGGGGCATCAAAACTGCCGGAGTTAAAGTATCTCGTCTCGAACGAGACAGTACAACCGTATCTTGAATTGGATGGGATTCACGGGGATCCGTGCAGTTATTCTTTTCCGGCGCCGCGATTGAATCTGACGGCCGGTCATCAGCCGTCGGTATGCACTTCGGACATTTCACTTGTATTCCGGGCAATGGATTCCTATACTCGAAAGATGATTGTCGCGGCGTCATGATTCGAGCCGGATAATGCCGCCGCGCCGGTTCGGGACCATGTCAACGGGAGGACTCATGATACATCGTTCGAGGGTTTTGACATCATTGACGGTATGCGCGCTCCTGACGGCGTTGTCCGCGCCGGCGCGTTCCGCCGGAGAGGCCGGTGATCAGGGGGAAGAGGAGAAACCGAAGCCCTACACGGTTGCGGGATACCGGCACGGCGTCAGCTTCTTCGATCCCGCGGACTATTCCGAGACCAGGCCCCTCAAGGAAGGGGAACTCGATTTCCGGCACTATCACACCTATGAAGAAGTGGTGTCTTTTCTCAAGGAGTGGAAGGAGGAGTACCCGGAGATCCTCGATGTGTATGTGGTGGGAAAAAGTTTCGAGGGCAGGGACATCTGGCAGGCGACCCTCACCAACACATCCACCGGCAAGGATACGGACAAACCGGCGATGGCAATCGACGCCAACCGTCACAGCGGCGAGGTGACATCCGCCGAGAGCGCCCTGTGGCTTCTGAACCACATGCTCACCAGTTACGGTTCCGACCGTGAAATAACCGCGCTTGTTGACAACAACGCCTTCTATTTCCGCATACAGAACAATCCCGATGGTTCCGAGCTCTATCTGAACACCGTCCAGGCGAACCGCAGTTCGGTCCGCCCCCACGACTCCGACCGCGACGGTCTCATCGACGAGGATCCCGGCGAGGACCTCGACGGTGACGGTTTCATCAGGCAGATGCGCGTGTCCAATCCCGACAGCGGCCAGTACATACTCGATCCCCGCGATCCGTCCGGCCGCCTCATGAAGCGTGTGCTCAAGGGCGAGGGCTCATGGGACATCCACGGCGAGGGCATCGACAACGACGGCGATGAAAAATACAACGAGGACGGCATCGGTGGCCTGGACCTGCACCGCAACTACCCCGAGAACTGGCGGCCCGAACCCGGACATGACGCAACCGGACGGGGGCGCACGCAGTTCGGCGCCGGAGAACACCCGGTGTCGGAACCCGAGGTCTGGACCTTCGTGAGCTTCCTGCTCGAGCATCCCAATGTCTCCATCGTCAATTCAATGGATACCAGCGTTCCCATGCATCTCCGCGGGCCGTCCACCTCCTCGAGTGACGAGCGCATGTACCCGGCGGACCTGGCGTTCTTCCGGTATTTCGACGGGGAGGGGATGAAGATCACCGGTTATCCCTGGGCGGGCGACACCTACAACAACTACATGACCCGCCGCGATACGAATCCGGTCACCGGCGATCCCACACGGCCATCGCCGCTTTTCGGCCACGGCCCCGATTTCGGATACTGGTATTACGGCAGCATATGGTACGGCGACGAGCTGTGGTGCACGGGGGCGGTGAAGGATTACGACGGCGACGGCTTTTACGACGAATACGACGCCCTCATGTGGAACGACGAGGCCCTCGACGGACGGGCGTTCAAGGCATGGGAACGGTACGACCATCCGCAGCTCGGTCCGGTGGAGATCGGCGGCTTCAATCCGAAATTCTTCCGGCAGAATCCGCCCGTGGAATACCTGGAGGAGTGGATCGTGAAGCAGGCGCGGTTCAATCTCTTTCTCATGAAACACCTGCCCCGCATCGAACTGGACAGCGTTTCGATCGAACAGGCGGAGCGTCCCGGCGAATACGACATCGAGGTCACCTTCACCAACGTGGGGCGGCTTCCCACGGCCCTTGAGCAGGCGAAACTCGTCAAGATCGTCCGCCAGGACCGCGTGCGCCTCGAATTCGATCCGGCCCTCACGCATTTTTCGGACGAGAAGGTCAGGATCATCGAGCCTGTGACCCACGACAAGGAGATACGGTGCGGATGGCTTGCCGGCGGGGACTGCACCACCGCACGGTTCCGCGTGAGGCTCCACGGCATCGATACGGCCGAGTGCACCGTCCACGTGCTTTCCACCCGCGGCGGGCATGTGGAAAAGAAGATCGTGATTGGTGAGTAACATGCGTGCGGACATGATCGTCGTGATCGTGATATGACAATACCATATGTGAAAAGGAGATCGGCGCCAATGAGGCTGATTCGATGTGCTGTCATGTTTCTGCTCTTTTCAGGATTTGCCGGCGTACCTTCGGATGCGGCCGAAACGGTCACGACCCGCTGGGGCGGGGATGCTTCCATCGCCTACGACACCGGTTTCATGCACATGCTGATGCGTCACGGGGACAGCGGCGTTTCGCTGTTCGGCATGGACCTGGTGGAGAACGACGCTCCCGGAGCGAGCTACAGCGAAAAGGGCGTGGATTCCGACATCGTCTGGGGCGACAACCGTGCGCGGAAAATCCTTCATCTCGACGATCCACGAGCGTTCAAGGCATGGTTCGTGGCCATGTTCGAGCGCGAGGCATGGTTCCTTCCCGCTTCCGAAAAATCCCGTAAGAAGCCGCTCCTGGTCACAATCAACGGCAACCCGGTGACCTATGACGACTGGGGCATCGAGAACAGCATCATCACCTACCGCTGGTTCGACTTCCCCGCCGGCTGGCTTGTCGAGGGGGCGAACACCATCGAGCTGGCCTGTCCTGCGGCGAAATCGCCGGAGGAAGGATGGGAGATATGGCTTTCGCGGGCGGACGAGTTCGCGGACGGCGGCGGGGATCCCTCCCGTGTGGGCGAAACATCCTTCAAGTCCTTCGACGGCGGCGGGACATGGCTGGAAAGCCCCTTCGGTCCGGACCGGGACGAACGGGCGGAATATGCCATACGCCTGAGCCTGGACCGTTATGTGCCCGAGGGCTGGCTGGCGAGCCCGGTCATCGATCTCTGGAAGGGGGATTCCGGCGACACCATCGTCCCGCTGCGTGAAATTCAGTCGATGCGGCTCGTCATCAGGGCCGATGTTCCCGATGGCGCCGCTGTCGAATACTATTTCCGCCGTGGGATCGACCCGCAGCCCTTCTCGGACGAGTGGGAGCCATATCGCCGTATCGGCGGGGGGGAGCGGCTCGATTTCGCCATCGGCGGCGCCGACCTGAACCGGCGGTATGTCCAGTTCAAGGCGGTCCTCTCCACGGATAATCCCCTGAAAACGCCGGTTATCGAGAGCGCGGAGGTTACCGCCGAGCTTCTCGAACGCGTTCCCCTTCCCGCCAATATCCACGTGACGGCGGCGGAGAATCCGGTGATCGGCTATTCCTCCGTCGATTGGGAGTGGGAGTCATGGGACCGGCCTGAATACGCCGTCCTCAGGGAACGTGAGTCGCTCGACGAGATCGTCGCCGGGAGCCGCACCGCGTTCGACGCCCAGGTGAAGCTGCTCGATCATGTCTCCCGGCGCTGGAAACACGCCAACGCCTTTCCCGAATATCCACGCTGGGACGCCGATTCGATCCTCGACAGGGTGGAGACCTCCGGAGCGGGAGGATACTGCCTCATGTTCAACACGCTGCTGGCGGGCATGTGCCAGGCCTTCGGCTGGAACGCCCGTGTCACCCACGTCACCTTCCACGAGATCTGCGAGGTGTGGAACGACGAGTTCGGTAAATGGGTGTTTCTCGATGCGGACGGCATCAACAACTACAATTACGATCCCGTGACCTGCGTCCCCCTTGATATGTACGAACTGCACACGCGGTATCTCGACTTCTATTTCCCGGACCGGCCCATCGACTGGATGAACGACTGGATCAGCTGGATGGACAAGCCGGAGGGGCGTGAGTTCCCGGTCGGGCGCGGATCACTCACCCACCACACGCCCGATTTTCACTACAGCAGCTTCGATCATCTCTCGGGATTCATCAACGCCGGTTTCATCCGTATGGCGCCGCGCAACAACTGGTACGGGAAACCCCTGCCAAAACCGCTGACCCACAATTCCTTCACCGCATGGGACGGGTATATCAACTGGTACGACGACCGTACGCCGCCGAGCCGCCAGTATTCATGGCATACCGACAGGCCGCGGGACATGTGGCCCGATCTCAACCTGGTCCACGTGGATGCGGTTTCGGGTTTCGGCAACGACCGGTTGTTCCTGCGATTCGAGACCTACACGCCCAATTTCAGCCATTTCGAGCTGGATGTGGACGATACCGGTTGGAAAGCCCTCTCCGGCGGCCGCTGGACATGGCTTCTCCAGTCGGGACGAAACCGCCTTCTCGTCCGCGCCGTGAACATGCTGGACGCCGGGGGCAAACCTTCGGTTCTCGTGGTGAACCACGCCGACGCTCCTTTCGGCGAATAAGGGGGAGGAACGGTGCAATGACCGCGCAGATACACGACGTTCTCATTCTCGACGGCGAGCAGGTTTCAATGGCCTCATGTCCTCCGCTTCCCGAAAACGACCCACGCATCGTGAAACGTGAAAGCGAGCAG
>CAYNWJ010000124.1:0-380 GCA_964400815.1 uncultured bacterium | reverse complement strand
TGAACCGCCCGTGCTGTTTTCCACAGCATGCTGGCGTGGATACCAGGCAACCTGGGAAATCAGGGACGACAGAATGTTCCTTCTCGATATCGCCGGCCGGTTCGAAAAATCGGTTGAGGAGCCCATCATGGCCGACTGGTTCTCCGGCATGCTGCGCGTACCCCGCGGAAAGATCGTCGAATACGTCCACATGGGATTCGGGTCGGTGTACGAAAAGGAGGAACACATAACCGTCGAAAAAGGCATCGTGACCGAACGGACGGTCATCGACAACAGGGGAAAGACGTTCGACCGCCGTAAACTCACACGGGACAATCTGCCCGGGTCTGACGTCCCATACGGGATCGACTAAACGGCCCCGCTGCACCGTTATACCCGAA
>CAYNWJ010000123.1:0-9995 GCA_964400815.1 uncultured bacterium | reverse complement strand
TCATCCCATTAATCATGGTTCAAACGGCGTATGGTCAATCATTAATCATTCATCGGCGCCATAAGCGGACGCCTGTGGTTCCGACAATTGTACAAAGAATTATTCTTTCATGTGATATTTACATAACACCATGATATATTATAACTTACCTGTATTCTTCGTTGGGTTTTCGAAGGGGGTTGCCAGTAATATGCAAGATGTTTTTTTTCAAACAAGTGGCATGGTATTCACCAACTCAACTTCAAAGGCAAAAAACACCCCGGAGCAAAGGATAACTCCGGGGTACCCTGAATGCCTACTGTCCGGGTGACGGATCAATCAGAACCGCTCGACGTACGCGTGGCAGTAGGGCCGCTTGCCGTTCTGGGCGTAGTAGTCCTGGTGATAGTCCTCGGCGATCCAGAAGGGGCCGGCCTCCTCCACCTCGGTGGCCACGTCGTAGCCCTTGTCCTTCAGGATGCCGATGAGCTTTTCGGTGACACGCTTCTGCTCGTCGTCGGTGTAGAAGACGGCCGAACGGTACTGGTCTCCGATGTCCGGTCCCTGACGGTCGACCTGCGTGGGATCGTGAATCTCGAAGAACAGGCGCGCCAGGGTCTCGAAGTCGATACGCGCGGGATCATAGACCACCTCCACCGTCTCGGCATGGCCGGTTTCACCCGTACAGACCTCACGGTATGTCGGATTATCGGTGTCGCCGCCCATGTATCCGGATGTCACGGTGATGACGCCGGGTTTTTTCTGCAGCAGGTGTTCCACCCCCCAGAAGCAGCCGCCGGCGAAATAGGCTTTCCGTGGTCCCTCGGCTCCTCCCGCGGGTTCGGGAATGAAGTTCATGGAGATTGAATTGACGCAATGTCTGACATTTTTGTCCGTCAATCCCTCTCCGGTGAAGACGTGTCCCAAGTGGGCGCCGCAGTTGGCGCAGGTGATTTCCGTACGGCGTCCGTCGGCGTCGGTACTCCGCTCGACCGCGCCCTCGATCTCGTCGTCGAAGCTCGGCCAGCCGCAGCCGGAATCGAACTTGTCTTCGGAACGATAGAGCGCGGCGCCGCAGCGTTTGCAGGTGTAGGTCCCCGCTTCCTTGTGATCGTAATATTTCCCCGAGAACGGCCGTTCCGTCCCCTTGTGAAGGATAACCCGCTCTTCCTCGGGGGTCAGTTTATTAAAGCTCACGTCGAACTCCTTCTTTGTAGTCCTCTCCTGGGTTACTCCCGCAGCCGACACAATAACAGCAGCCGCCACGAAAACCGCGATGGTACCGAGTATCAGCAGTCCGTATGCCTCTATGAAATGTCTCATGGACCTGTCCTTTCGTTTCGGTTGGAGACGCTCTATTGGATAAACGTTTGAGGCAGAAGGTGGTTCCTGAACACATGGCATGCAATGAACGTGATCCGCGGTTGTTTGCAGGGGAGATGATTTCACGGCATACAGCAGATGACGGGAGGTTTCGGAAGAGGGGTGCGTGGGAATCACAAGGGTGCAGGCTACAAGGGGCGCCCGTCGGCGGAAGGTTCATTCATCACCGCTCCTCCACGAAGGTCTCGATCACCCGCCATCTGATCTCCCCGCCCTCTTCGACGGTATAGCCGAGAAGCGACTGGCCGCGATGATTGTAGTCCGCGAAGGAGACGAAGGCCCACCGCGCGTTCAAAAGCATGAGCTTCGCCTCGCTGTAGAATGAAGGCCGTGCGCCGAATCCGCCCGTGAAGGGCATGAGTTCCGCCCGTGAACCGAGGTCCCGGATGATGTCTTCCTCCGGATTATCGAGACCGCGCCCGCGGAAGCGGTCCGCTTCGGCCCTCGTCAGGCCGGGTTTGCTGCGCTGAAGGTCCTGGACCGCGGCTTCGGCCCTGCGGAGACGGTCTTCGAGCGATGAATTATCAGCCCGGAGAATTTCGATGGTTTCGGTGAGCGTGGAAACCATGCCCCTGCTTTCGCGGAGGCGGAAGCCGAGGAAGAGAGCGGCGATGGCGGCTGTCAGGGCGAAGAAGTATGCAATGATGCGGGCGCGTCCGGTTCTGTGCATTGCTGGCGTCCTCCTGCGGGATGACGGTCTGGATGCATGATGTCAGAGATCGAGGTGCATGCGTGCAAGCTTGGCATAGATGCCGTTCTGCCGCATGAGCTCATCATGGGTCCCCGTTTCGCGGATACGGCCCCGGGCGATCACGAGGATGCGGTCCACGTTCCGTATGGTCGAGAGCCTGTGGGCGATGACGATGGATGTGCGGTTTTTCATGAGGAGGGGTATGGCGTTCTGGATGAGCCGCTCCGTATGGGTGTCGATGCTCGATGTCGCTTCGTCGAGAACGAGAATCGACCTGTCGGCGGCCATGGCGCGGGCGAAGCTCACCAACTGACGCTGTCCCTGCGAGAGACGCGATCCCCGTTCCCGAACGATGGTATCGAGGCCCTTTTCGAGGTCGGAGAACAGCTCGGACGCACCGAACGCATCGAGGATACGTGGAACGTCCGCACGGTCGATCGACGGGTCGCCGAGGATGATGTTCGTCTCGACTGAGCGATTGAAGAGGAAAGGCTCCTGGCCCACGTATGACACCAGTCCCCGCAGTTCGCCGAGCGGAATCGTGCGGATGTCCCGGCCGTCGACAAGGATGCGCCCCCTGTTGACATCATAGAAACGCAAAAGCAGATTGGTGATGCTGGTCTTGCCTGCGCCCGAGGGACCTGCTATGGCAATGCTCTCTCCGGGTGACAACCTGAAGGAGACGTCCCGCAGCACCCAGTCCTCCCCGTCATAGGCGAACCAGACATTCTCGAAAACGATCTCTCCCCCGCTGACCGTGGCTTCCTCCGGGGACTGGGGATCTATGATCGAGGCTTTCGTGTCGAGGAGCGTGAAGATACGTTCGCTTGCGGCAATGGCCGAAAGCATCACGTTGAAATTCTCGGCGAGCTCGGGCACCGGCCAGAAGAACATGTCCACGAGGCGGATGAAGGCCACCATCACGCCGATCTGAAGGGCGTCCCTTCCGATGAAGATGCCGCTCGTGTAGAGGATGATGACCAGCCCCAGTGTACCCAGAAGCTCCATGATCGGGAAGAACCAACCGTAATAGAACACGTTCCTGATCTTCTCATCCCGCAAAGACGAGGAATATGTGTCGAATTTACGGAAGCTCCAGGCGGTCCTGCGCATGATCTGGATGATGCGCATGCCCTGGATGCTTTCCTGGAGAAAGGCGTTGAGGCGGGCGGTGCCGCGGCGGATGTTACGGTAAACGATACGGATGCGGTTGGCGAAAATGTGGCCCGCCACATAGAGCAGCGGCATGATCGAAAGGACCGCGAGGGTCAGCCGCCAGTCCATGTACAGCATGACCGCGACGATTCCCACGATGATGGACGAGTTGTTCAGAATGCGTATCGCGCCGGATGTGTAGAGTTCGTTGAGGGCGTTGACATCGTCGGTGGTCCTGGTCATGAGCCGCCCCACCTGGTTGCGGTCGAAAAAGCGCATTTCCATGGAAAGGATATGGCTGAAAATATCCATCCTGAGATCGTGCATGACATACTGTCCCAGATATCCGGTCAAAAGCGCCAGACCGTACCCGACGAAGAACCTCAGGAAAAACATGCCCAGGAAGATCAGCATGAATGTATCGAACCCTTCGAGATCGCCGGTCGTGATGTGGGAATCGATGGCGACCTTGATGAGATAGGGCCTGAGCACGAGCAGCGCCGAACTGAGAATGCTGAACAGGAACGCCGCGGCCGCCATGGGCCAGTAGGGTTTGATATAGGTCAGCAGGCGAAAAACGGCTTCGCGGGGGGAATAATCGACCACCGTATCGGGGGTGATGCCCCGTTTCGCCTGCGTTTCACGAGAGGTCATCGGTCACCTCCGTCATCGAGCATCTCGACCGATTCCTGCTCCGTGTAGAGGGCGGCATATTCACCGTCGAGGACCATCAGCTCATCGTGGGTTCCCTGCTCGCTGACAGCGCCGTTCTTCATGTAGATGATCAGGTCGGCGTCGGTTATCGCTCCCAGACGGTGGGTGACTATCACCGCCGTGCGGCCGGTTATGACGCGTTTGATGTTGCCCAGAATCTTCATTTCGGTCTCGGTGTCCACATTCGAGAGGCAGTCATCGAAAAACACGATGGGTGCGTCGGCGACCAGCCCTCGGGCAATGGCGATCCTCTGGCGCTGACCGCCGGATACGGTGACGCCCCGTTCGCCGAGCATGGTCTGGAACCCGTCGGGATACGAGTCGATTTCAGCTTCGATGGCCGCGTGTTCCGCCGCGGTTCGGATCGCCTTCTCATCCGCATCATCGCGTCCGAAAGCGATGTTCTCACCGATGGTCTCGCTGAACAGGAATGTCTCCTGGGGAACAAGGGATATCGAGGAACGGAGGCGGGACAGGGGAATGTCATTGATATCGACACCGTCGAACGCTATCATGCCGCGGCCGGCATCGTAAACCCCGGCCAGGATGTTGATCAGGGTCGTTTTCCCGGAGCCCGTCCTGCCCACCACCGCGAGCGTTCTGCCCGGCGCGAGATCGAACGAAACACCGTCGAGCGCCGCATTGCCATCGTCGCCGCCATAGGAAAAGGACAGGCCGCTGACATGTATACGGCCGTCGAGAGGTGTCAGGTCGTCCGATTCGTCAGCGCGCTCGGGGAGTTCGTCGAGAATCTCCTGGATACGGCGGAGGGAGGCGGTCCCGCGCTGATAGATCGCCACGACCCAGCCCAGGGCGATCGAGGGCCAGACGAGCATGCCGATGTACATGATGAGGCTCACGAGGGTCCCGAGGGTCGTTTCTCCCGCGACGATCTTTCTGCCGCCGAACCAGATCACGATGATCACGCCGGCGCTCGCCATCACATCGAGCAGTGGATGATAGAAGGACTGGAGATTGATGACGCGCTTGTTGCTGTCGACATAAGTGCGGCTCAAACCGTCGAGTGCCGCGAGTTCACGCTGTTCGAGGACATATGCCTTGATCGGACGAATGCCGTTGAGGTTTTCCTGGACATGGGCGGAGATATCCGAATAGGACTCCTGGACCGTTCTGAAATACCTGTGTATCCGCCTGCCGGCCCAATAGATCATTACGGCGATGAAGGGGAACGGAACGATACCGTAGAGCGCCAGTTCGGCATCGGCCCGGAACATGAGCACGAGAACGGCCGGTGCGAGGATCAGCGCGTTTATGAAATACATGATCGCAGGGCCGATCATGGCGCGGACGGCGGTCAGGTCGTTGGTGACACGGGCGATGATATCGCCCGTTCTCGTCCTGTTGTAGTATGAAAGCGGCAGACTGAGAAGATGCCGGTATACCCTGAGGCGTATGTCGTTCTCGATTCGCCAGGAATTGCCGATGATGATATAGCGCATGAGGAAACGTGTGACCGCCTTGCCCAGCTCCACACCCAGAATGATGAGGCCGAGAATGACGATCCGGCGCATGACGAAATCGGTGCTGAAAAGATCGACAGCCCTTCCCACGAGTTCCGGCTGAACGACCTGGAACAGATTGGAGGCCAGGACAAAAAGCGACCCGAAGGCTATGGACCGCCATCGACCGCCAATATATGAAACGATGAGGCGCACATCATCCATGAATAATGGTATCCTGTTTTCGCACACAAGTGTTGGAATACGGAATGAACTGCCAAAGCGGAACTGGAAATTACTGTGCAGGAAGCGGTTGTTTGCCGGGCAGGAACAACGGGATGTTCATCAGCGGAGAATCTCGATTTCCACTTCCTGCACTCCCGCGCCGATCATGTCGATTTCCTTCGCCGCCCCCAGGGAAAGATCGAGGATGCGTCCTTCGATAAACGGCCCGCGGTCGTTGACCCTGACAATCACCGACTTGCCGTTCGCAAGGTTGGTCACCTCGATCCAGGTATTGAACGGGAGGGTCTTGTGCGCCGCGGTCAGGCCGTTCATGTCGAATATTTCACCGTTCGATGTCTTCTTTCCATGGAAATCGTCGGCGTAATAGGAGGCGAATCCCTTGATCTTCGTGCCACGCGGAGGTTTATAGGATGTGTCGCTGCGTCCGGAGCGCGCCCGTGCAGACGGTGTGGATGGTGTCGAAGGCGCCGATGAAGTACTCCTGCTTCCCGATGAAGCGCCACCGCCCTGATGACCGCCCGAAACGGTATAGCGCGGTGACGGCGAGCAGGAAGCGAGAAAGAGAAGCGTGAGGCCCAGCATCGAAAACACTGCAAATCGCACGCGCGGGTCCTTTCCACAGAGTCACGTTACGGCCGCGTCCACCTCCCATCATCGTGCGGCGAATCTCCCTCTGCCGGCCATAAGCGGCGGCAAGCCTCCCCCCTGCCGGCCATATACCCATTACTCGACGACAAGGGAGCCCACGATATCCCCGACGGCCGTGAATCCATGCTGCTTCATATAATCGGCCAACCCGTCGATCACCTCGATGGGCAGCATGGGATTGACGAACATGCCGCACCCGATCTGCACGAGCGAGGCTCCGGCAATGAGGAACTCGAGTGCGTCCCGCGCCGAAAAAATCCCCCCCATGCCGATGACGGGGATGGTGACGGCGCGGGCAGTTTCATAGACCATCCTGACGGCGACGGGACGAACGGCCGGTCCGGAAAGCCCGCCTGTCACATTCGCAAGCATCGGCCGCCGTTTTTCCACATCCACCACCATGCCGGTTATGGTATTGATGAGCGAGACGGCGTCTGCGCCGGCCTCCTCACAGGCCCGCGCCATGGAGGCAATATCCGCGACGTTGGGGGTGAGCTTTGCAATAAGGGGTTTGATCGTCGCATCCCTGGCCGCTCCCACAACGCACGCCGCCGATTCGGGAGAAGCCCCGAAGGAGATGCCGCCCTCCTTCACGTTCGGGCAGGAAATATTGAGCTCTATACCATCGATGCAGGGGATGGAATCGAGCGCGGCCGTCACGGTCACATAATCCTCGACCGTCCGCCCCGCGACATTTACCAGGACAACGGCTTCGAATTTTTCGAGATCGGGCGCTGTTTTCGCGAGGAAGTCGTCCAGGCCGTTGTTCTGAAGGCCGATGGCATTGAGCATGCCCGAGGGTGTTTCGATTATGCGGGGCGGCGGGTTCCCTCTGCGTGAATCGGGTGTCACCGCCTTCGTCACGAACCCCCCGAGACGGTCGACATCATAAAATTCGCCGAACTCCCGGCCGTACCCGAATGTCCCGGAAGCGGCGAGCACCGGGTTTTTGAAGTTCACGCCGAAACAGCGTGTTCCGAGACCGGGAGCATTCACAGAACCACCTCGCTTGCATCGAACACCGGGCCCTCGACACATGATCTGACCATGGAACCGTCGCGCAGCTTAACCGCGCAGCCGAGACACGCGCCGATCCCGCAGGCCATGCGTTCCTCGAGGGACACCTGGCACGCCACACGCTCGAATGATGCGATGCGTGAAACCTCGCGCAGCATGGGAAGCGGCCCGCAGGAATAGATGACCGCGGGTTTCGTGCGTTCGATTTCCGCCTGCATGGCTTCCGTGACAAGACCGTGATGCCCAAGGGAACCGTCATCGGTGGAAAAAGCAATGTCGAGATTTTCCGGAGAAAGACGCCTGACAGCCTCCAGGTGCGAAGCGCTGCGTGCGCCCGCGAGAAAAACGATGGCCGCTTCGTTCAGGCGCCGCCGGAGGAAACGGGCAAGGAAAAGAAGCGGCGCCGCCCCCGTTCCTCCCGAAACCATGAGAACGGTTTTCTCCTTTGCGGGAGCGGTATCGAAGCCGGAGCCCAGAGGACCGATGATGCTCAGAACGCCGCCCCGTTTGCTGGAACAGAGAAGGGAGGTCCCGCGTCCCACCTCGTCGATCAGAAGCGTGACTTCTCCCGATCGTTCATCGGCATCGGCGATGGAGAACGTACGTCGAAGAAAAGGATCGGTTCCCGTGGAGGTTCGCACCTGCAGGAACTGGCCCGGCACTGCTTCAGCGGCCACTTCCGGGCAATAGAGTCCGAAAATGAAGGTGACCGGTCCGGTGCGCTCAGTTCGTGTAATACCTGCTTCGTATTCGCGCATTCCTCTCCCTGATCCTCCTTAAACCGGTATAGGCGTTCTCCTCTTCGGCCGGAACGTCCTCGAGCAGGTCCTCCTCGGTGAATCCCAGCATTCCCTTCTCCTTGCGAAGTTCGTAATCCGCCAGGTATTCCTCTATCTGGGCCAGAAGTTGGGGCTCCTGTTCGTGGTATTCGAGCTTTTCACGCGCCATTTCGACAAATTCGCGGTTTTTCACCCCGGGCGGTTCCTCCGAAATCTCGCGGTAGAGTTCGAGGGCTTTCTCCATGTCACCCGCTTCGTGCTCATAGATATACGCCAGAATGAATTCGGCCTGGTAGCCGCTGCGCGTACCGGGATACTTTTCGGCGATTTCTTTGTAGAGGGGAAGATATTCCTCCCAGGAAGCCCCTGACTCCCTGAGCGCCTCCGCCTTTCTGAGGGCGACCACGTGGGGCGTGGTGTTCTCGACACCGATGTATTCCCGCAGCTTGCCGGTGAAATCGTTTTCCGGATACTTTTCGACAAGTTCTGCAATCATTTCCCGTTCCGTTTCCTCGGTCAGGCTGCCGCTTTTCTCCAGCTCACGCCGTTTCATGAAAAACTCGCTCATCACGGCGAATTCGCTGTCCGGCATCTCACGAAGAATGTGCTCGTACTGTGTGATGGCTGAATCGGGCTTGTCCAGCGAGTACATGTACAGCTCGGCAAGAAGAAAGCGCGTTTTCGCCAGAAGTTCGGCCTGAGCCTCCTCATCGTCGAGTTCTTCGATACGGTCGATGCGATGGAACATGGAATCGATCTGTGCGAATTTATTGGCCGCCTCCACAGCAAAGCTCTTCGGCTCTAGAGACTGCACATTTTTTGCTTTTTCGAAAGCCTCCTGGGCCTCACGGGCGTTCGCAAGGTCCTGAATGAGGATGGATCCCACACGGAACCATCCTTCCTTCGCCACCAGAGAATCGGGAAAATCACCGGCCATCTTCGTGTATGTGTCGATGGCGAGTTCTGAATCGCCGCGAAGCTCGTGAATACGGCCGATTTCGAAGCGGATGCGCGGCGCGAATCGGGTGAATTCGCCCTTTCCCTCCATGGCGGTAAGACCCGCGAGGGCCTCCTCGTATTTTCCGAGCTCGGCCAGCGACTGGGAAAGGATGGAATTGGCAAGAAAACGCTGTTCCGGTTCGAGATTGAAATCCTCCAGCCGCATGAGGGTGTCACGGCTTTCCTCGAAACGTTCGAGGTGATGGAGCGCCTCGCCCTTGTACAGGAGCGCCTGGGCCAGGATGTCGTCATCGGGCTCGGTGTCGATCACCGCCTGGGCGCCGGTGAGCAGGTCCTCCCACTGTTCGTTGACATGGGTGATCTCGACCAGTGTGAGGCCCGCCTGCTCCTTCATGTCCTGGTCCTCGGATTCGACCAGATCATTGAGGATGATGCGGGCGTTCTCGAACTGGTTCATTCCCATGAATGAACGCGCCTTGTAGTAGAGCGCCCGTTCACGGTATTCGCTCGAGGGGTCCTTTTCAAGAAGCTCGTCGAACTGGTTGCGGGCAACGACATATTGTTTCTGGTGATATGAGGACATTCCGAGGATGAAATGGCTGTCGTCCACGTACCGCGATTCGGGATAGTGTTCGAGCACGACACGCGCCCATTTAAGCGCCTCGCGGTATGACTGCTGGGCATCGCCGGATACTTCACCGTTGTTTTTACGGCGCTCGTGTTCGGCGTCCCTGAAATTTTTACTGGCAAGGTAGAAGGCATTGAAATAGGCACAGCCCGAGAGAAGGACCACAAGCAGAATCACGACTCCGGAAATGGCTTTCTTCATTGAAATCACACCCTCCACATGCAATTTGCGTTGTGCGTGTCGTTCACGGCTTCACCCATTGATACGCCGCAGCAACCGCATCGTTTCATCCCTGTGCGTGATATTCCTGAAGACTCATGACCCCCGCGTCGTGG
>CAYNWJ010000122.1:0-10048 GCA_964400815.1 uncultured bacterium | reverse complement strand
GACCTCCCCGGAGCGGCGCGTTCCCACGGTGGCCTGGGCCGTCTCGCCCTCAGGGCCGATCCGCCGGACTTCGAGACTGCATGCCGCCATTTCGGGGAGGACCTGCGCATTTCCGAAAGAATCGGCGACCATGCGGGACAGGTCATGATGCACAGCCTCTTGGGACAGGCATATCTGGGCATGGCGCGCGGCGGGGGCGATACCGCCCGCGCGGAACAGGCCCTCGAAAGCTATCGCCGTTCCCATGACATGTCCGATTCCCCCGTCACCCGCTTCTTCGCCGGGGCGGGCATGCTGGAGTGCCTCACGGAGCTGGGCCGCCGTGACGAGCTCGACCGCACCGGAAACGCGCTGCTCGACATGGCGAAAGAGAACCCGGACATGCCGAAACCGTTCGCCGACAGCCTCATCGCCGCGATCGAACGCGCCACCGCCGCAGGGGATCTCCCGTGGGCGGGACCGCTCGCCTCCTTCGCCCGCGGAACGGCCCCCGGAGCGTCCGGGTGACGGCGGCCGCGGGGAACAACAGCGACAACAGGTGACGTCATCATGCCGAAATTGACCCTGTCTTTCACATCCATGGGAGCGACCGTCGAGCCCGAGCCCGGCACGCTCTTTCTCGATACCGGCAACCGGCTCACGCCCGGTGTGGTGGACCATCATCACATGTCCCTCGAGACCTGCACCGCCCGGCTGGTCCTCGACAGGCCCGAACTGTCGACCGGGTGGATAGGCGGCGGCGATGCCGTTGTCGTCGTCCACCACAGGCCGGACCTGGACTGTATCGCGTCCTTCTTCATTGTGGACGCCATCCTCAACGGCGGCCCGCCACGGGATGTGCTCGAGCGTCTCGCCGACTATGCCCTGGAGGTCGATCTGGGCCGCTTCGGTTCGCCGAATGTGGACAACCCGGGTCTCTACGAGATCCTGACCGCCCGGCTCCACCTGGTGGAATCGGCGGCGCGGAAGGAAACGGGCGGCGCGGCCCCTCCCGATCTCGACAGCCGCCTCGCCGAAGCCGGTATCGAAGTCGTGGGGCTGTTCGCGCGGACGGCCGCCGACGGTGTCATTTCCGGCTTCGATTCCTTCCCTGCCGGTGACGGGGACGTTTTCGCGGAGGAGCGGCGCTTTCTGGCGGAGGATTACCGCCGCTACACCGCCGACCTGGGGGACTTCGACCGTGTTTCCTTCCTCACGGTGCGTGTTCCGGAACAGGCGGTGGCCCTCTCGCGTGAGAAGACCGCCCTCGTGTACCGTAACCCCCGCGCGGCCCTGTTCAAGCTCTGGGCGCGCCACGACACCGTGCACGCCCCCGGCGGCGACGGTTTCCGGGTGCTCCTCGTGATCTGGGACGACGGCGGGTCCAAACGGTATGTGATGAGCACGGAGCCCACCGGCGACGTGAGCCTCCGTTTTCTCGGCGATGTCCTCAATGTCCATGAAAAACGGGCGCGCGCCATACAGGGCACAACCCAGGAAGGCCCCGTCAGGGAGGGATACGATCTCCCGGACCCGTGGTATGACGGCCGCGGGCACGCCTGGACCATCGTTGACACCCCCCGTAACGGCACCGTGCTTTCCGAGGAATCCGTCCTCTCCATCTTCGCCCATTTCGTGACCGAGAACATCCTCTTCAACGCCGCCGTCGCGGGAAACCGCCTCCATGTCACGCTCCCCGTCCGCCTGCCGGAGGGATGGTCCCCGGAGAAGGCGCGGAAGGCGGGGTTCGGGGAGACCGGCGGAGACACGGGCGGGAGGCGCTTTTTCCTGTCGTCGTTCAGCGCCCTCTTCTTCGGCGGGGCGCAGCGGATCACCCACGCGCGGCGCGAAGACGGCGGTCCGGGGAGGGTTACGGCGGGCGAAGGCGCTCTCGAAGAGACATTCGATTTCACTGTTGAGGCCGAGAGCGTGGTGTCCTATGGCGATATCATGCTGTATACCGTGGAGCTCTCCCTCCGGTGCGACCGCATCTTTCCCCTCCAGACCTTCATGCGGCATGTGCGGGGAATGGACCTGTCCGATCCGGCCGTGAGGGGGAGCGATCTCTTTCGGGCGCTGTTCGGCGGTGTCGACGATGCCGCCCCCGGCTGGACACCGGCCGCGGACGGGCTCTTCACCTACTCCGCCGTGCTCACCGATGACTTTCAGGAGTTCCGGGAGCTGTGGGCCGCAGACCGTCTCATCGACGCGTTCCTGGCGGGTGAACCGTCCTCGATCCCCAGCCGTCCGCACGCCGTGGAGATCGTGCCGTTCACCGAGGTGTGCCGCATGGGCATGAACGGTTCCGGCTGCCTGTCGTTCCAGAACCTCCGCGACAGCCGTCTGGACAGGGCGAGCGTCCGCGACATCTTCGAGTTCGACCAGCGGCGCTACGAGATCATCTTCCGCTTCGTGGTGCTCAGGAAGGTGCTTCTCGACGATTTCTCCGACCGGTTCAGCCGTATCGACCTCCTGGGCACGGACCGGGCCACGCGGCGGAAGATCCGCGCCCTCGTCACCGACACCCTCGATTATATCAACACCGTCAACACCCGCCGCCTCACCGACGACCGCAACGGCATCCGCGTGTTCGAGACGCTCCTCGCGGTGCACGCAATCGACCGCTCCTTCGACGAGATCCACACCTCGCTGGGACAGCTCGTCAGCTTCAGCGAACAGCGGCTCCAGAAACAACAGAACCGTCAGATGGATCTGCTCCAGGCCATTTTCCTCGTGGGGGTCACCGCGGCGGTCATCGGCCTGGGCGCCATGCCCGGCGCCTGGATCGAGACTCGCGACGCCGCCGGAAAGCTGATCGGCCGCTCTGAAATGACATCATTCGATCCCGGCCAGCTTCTGGTTCACGGACCGCTTGTGATCCTGTCGGCATTCGCCGTATATTTGATCATCAAGTACGCATTCGCCAGATTCGGCGACGACTGAGACACACCATCACACCGGAGGTTCCGCTTGCGAAACACAGGCATCGGGGACGGCATCCTCGAAATGAGCCGTGACCGCCGGGAATTCATGAAGCGGGCCGTCTGCTGCGCTGCGGGGCTGTTGTGCACGCCGCCGTCCACGGCCGGAGCCGCCGGAATCCCGGATGAAAGCACGGTCTCCTTCGTCACCGGCGCGGACCGCCGGCAGATGATGCTCGATGTCCTGGAGCCCCTCAGGGACGAGATCGCCGAAGGAATCAGGGGACGGCAGGTGGTGATCAAGGCGAATCTCGTGGGGCCCGATCCCCTCTGCGCCGCCCACGCCGACGCGGTCAGGGGCGTTCTGGATTTTCTCACACCCATCTGCAGGAACAAGATCGTGGTCGGCGACTCCACCGGCCGCACCTATCCGGGGCCCATGGGGACCTGGAAGCATTTCGAGCTCCACGGCTACCTGGACCTGCCGAAGGAATATAACTGTCAGCTTCTCGACCTGAACGACCGTCCCACCCGCACCCTCTGGATCGTGGAACGGGGCCCCCGCCCACGGCCGGTCAACATCATCGACACCTTCCTCGATCCCGGCGTCTATCTCATATCCCTCTGCCGGCTGAAAACCCACAGCGACGTGGTCGCCACGCTCTCGGTGAAGAATACGGTCATGGGCTCCCCGGTGAGCCACTACCGCCAGAGGAGCGCCGAGGGCCGCAACGAGAAGTCATTCATGCATTCCGGCGGGATCAAGAACATCAATTTCAACATCTTTCTCGTGGCGCAGCAGGTGATGCCCTCGCTCTCGGTCATCGACGGTCTCGTGGGGATGGAGGGAAACGGTCCCACGAAGGGGACGGCGGTGGAGCACGGCATCGCCCTCGCCGGAACCGACGCCGTGGCGGTCGACACCGTGGGCATGACCTGCATGGGGATCGACACCCGTGACGTGGGCTATCTCAGCTACTGCGCCGATGCCGGTCTGGGCCGGGGCGACCTCTCGAACATCCGCGTTCCCGGGCACGATCCCCGCGACCACGTGATACCCTATCGCCTGCATGACAATATCGAAAAGCAGATGACCTGGAAGGAGGGGCTCGCAATCGACCGCTGAAGGGTCCATGCGAGCCGACGCCGGCATTTACGCTGATGTTCCCTCGTGACGTGGAGAACCGATGATGAACCGACGCGACTGTATCTCACGGATGGCCGCAGTCACCGCAGGAATGATGGTGATGGACGGTGGCGGCGCGCGCGCCCGGACGGAACAACACCGCCCCCTCGCGATGGACTATCTCGACAGGGTGTCCGCCCTCTTCCGGCGCATCCGCGACACCCAGGCGGATGTCATGCTCGAGGCCGCGCACCGCATCGCCGAAACGAAGATGGGCGGCGGAAACTGCTTCTGCCAGTGGGAGACGGGACATTCCTTCGACGGCGACATGTTCCCGGACCGTCCCGGCGATCCCGGCCTGTTCCTCATGGGCTACACCATGGGGGACCCGCCGGTGGAACCGAAGACGGGCGACCTCCTCATGGTCAATGTCCTCCGCCAACCCCTCGAGGACCCCCGCGAAAAGGGGCTGTTCGTCATCGGCGGTCCCACGCCGTGGTGCGGCGACACCCGCGACACACACCTGCTGACCGAACGCAACCGCGCGCTGGTCATCAAAAAGTATTCTGACATCTGGATCGAGACCTTCAATTCCACCCGCGGCTCCCTCATGTGGCTGCCCGGCGCCGACTATCCCCTCGGTCCCACCTCCGGGGCGCTGGGCATGATCTCCTGGTGGGCGGTGAACGCCGACGCCGTCCGCATCCTCGCCCGTGAAGGCGTTCCGCTCGAAACACCCGGCGGACCCCCGCCCTTGAGCACCGGACCGGTCCCCGTGAACCCCGTACGCCCGCTCGGCAGGGAGTACATCGACACCGTGCTCCGGCAGGTCGAAATGATCGGCGCCGAGTTGGGGACCATGAAGGCGGTCGCCTCGGCCGCGGCGGATACGGTTCTTTCGGGCGGCAGCCTCTGGGTCTACAGCAGGCACCGGCAGGCCCTGAGCGCCGAGGCCCGGGGCAAGCGCGGCGGGCTCGCCCTCATCAAGACCACCTGGGCGGGGGACGATTCCTTCCGGCCCGACGGCCGTGACATGCTCATCGCGGGAGCCTATGAACCCGGCGACGAAACCGACCTGGCAATGATCGAACGCTGCCGGAACGCGGGCATGAAGACCGCCGCCATCGGACCGGTCACCCGCCATGCCCGGACCCCGGAAAACCGTTCCACCATCCGGGACGCCGCCGACTTCCACCTGGGGCTCATGTGCGACACCGCCGGCCTCTTCTCCGTGCCGGGCGTGACCGGGAGCGTCGCGCCCACAACCGGCATCCTCGTCAATCTCATGTTCTGGGCGTCCATGATCGAACTGGCGGAGGAGATCATCCGCCGCACCGGCAACACCCCCGCCGTCCTCTCCACCGGCGCCATCACCGGAGGCGGGGAACAGCGCCGCAGGAGCACGGAACTGGCGAACGAGCGGGGGTATTGATCCGTGAAGCCGAGGCCCTTGTTTCGCCGTTCCACCGCCATGTTTATCCTTGCAATCTCTCTGGTTACATCCGCCCATGCCGACAATGACGACACTATGACGCGCTGGACAGTCTGGCGTAACGAGAACCGTCTCACCTGCGTGTCCGTTACGGGCGGCATCGCCTGGTGCGGTTCGCGGACGGGGCTTCTGCGCTGGAACATGACCGGCGGGACTTTCGAGACGTTTCCCCTTCCGGATGAAAGCCCGATCAACGTCGTCTGCGCCGTGGATGCGGATCGCGTGTGGGTGGGGACCGGCGGAGGACTGTACCGTTTCGAATTCGGCTTCTGGACGGATGTGGGCTCCGGTACACCCATCGAAAAAACAGCGGTCAATGTCATCGAGATCGACGGATCAGGCGCCGTGTGGGTGGGATCGGCGGCCGGGCTTTCGGTCTTCGACGGCGGGGACGGGAGGCACTGGACCGAAGAGACCGACGAGGGCTTTTTCAATGTAGTGTCCATCGCCTTCGGTCACGACGGCGTCGTGTGGCTGGGCGCGGGCAACGACGGCGACGGCCGGCCCTTCGTCTGGTCCCTCGCGGACGGTTCTCTCACGCCGGAGGGTGGTGCGGCCAGGGATATCCGCGTGGACGGCGACGGCCGGCTGTGGAAGAGCTACTACGCCGGCATGATGATGGATTATATCATGTACGAAGACGAGAATGCGGACGGGGGCAGGAGCTATCTGGCCATACCGGGCGACGGCATCGACAGGGACGATCCCATGCGCGGAGGCGTTCAGACCATCGTTGACTTCGATTTCGCCCCCGACGGTGTCCTGTGGGTCCTGCGCCGTTTCATGACAGACGAACCCGGGGAAATCCAATTGCTCTCCCTCGCGGACGGGAACTGGACGATCTTCGGGGCGGCTGACGGCGTTCCCCAGTATGCGCGCGATCTCGAGATCGACGGCGGCGGCCGTGTCTTTCTGGCTGACTCCTTTACGGGGCTCCACCGGTGGGATGAGGCGGGCGGCGGGACGTACCAAGTGCCGGGACTTCTGACCGACACGATCCCGGACCTGACATTCGACCGTAACGGCGACCTCTGGTGCACCGGGTTCGCCGAATTCGTCTCCCGCTTCGATGGTGTCTCGTGGGAGGCGGTCCCGGGAACACGTCAGGCGTGGTCGGTTACGGTTGCTCACGACGGGGCCCTGTGGTTCGGCGGCTGGGGCGGCATCTCCCGGTACGGCGGCGGTGCGTGGACCCACTACGAAACCATCCTCGGCAGGGAGGCGCGTTTCGTCAAGGGCGCGGCCACAGACAGCCGTGGACGGCTCTGGTTCGGCGGTGACGGCAGGCTGTTCATGCTGGACGGCGGGGAGTGGCGGGTGATCGAATATGACGCCCTGTCATCCATCAACACCATCAACGCCCTGGCCGCTGATCACGAAGGCGGCGTGTGGATCGGCGCAGACAACGGGCTGGTGTACGCCGACGGCGAATCATGGGAGCAGGTGACGATGGATGGTGCGGTCATGCCCGTGTACGCGCTCTGTGCGGCCCCGGACGGCGGCGTGTGGGCGGCGGCCTGTAACGGCGTCTTCGGACGGAACGCCGACGGCGGCTGGACGTCGTTCACCTCCGAGAACGCGTCGCTGCCGGAGAACTCATTCCGCGCGGTGGCCGTGGACTGGAAGGGCGTGCTCTGGGTGGGGACCTGGGGCGAAGGGGTTTTCTCGTTCGATGGCGGGCGATGGAGAAACTACACGACGGCCGACGGTCTTTCCGACGACAACGTGGTCTCTATAGCGGTCGACAACGACAATGTGAAATGGTTCGGCACCTATTACGGGGGTGTCAGCCGTTTCGACGACACGGGCCTCGTGACCGTGGAAGCGGATCCCGCGCCCCGGCCCGCATCATCGGTCACGGGCATCCATCCGAATCCCTTCAACGCCACGACTGCCATCGCCTTCACCATCCCGGAGGCGGCACACACCTGGCTTTCCATTTACAACATGGCCGGGCAGAGAGTCCGCACCCTTCTGTCCGAACGCCTGCCGGACCTCACACATGTCTGTGGAACGGCGCCGATGACGCGGGCCGTGCCGCCGCGTCTGGCATATACTTCGCCCGGCTCCTGTCCGGCGGCCATGCCGCGACGGGAAAGATGCTGTTGATACGGTGACGCTGGCGGCTATTTCACCAGCATAGCCTTATGCGTCAGCGATCCGCCGGGATGGGTCATGCGGATGAAATAGAGACCGCTCGGCGCGTCGTCCGCCCGCCACATCGCGGTGTGAACGCCTGCGGAGCGGTGTCCATCGAGGATGGTTGACGCCAGTTGTCCGGCCGCATTGAAAACGTCGATCCGCACCGAGGCGTCGCGGGGCAGGGAACAGGTGATGGTGACCGCGGCGTTGAACGGATTGGGGTAGGGAGGATCGAGGCGGAAAGAAGCGGGAACGACCTCCTTTTCCGCTCCGATGACGCCGATCTTGCGTGTCAGGCGGAAGTGACCGTCGCTCCCCGTTCCGGCCGCACTTCCCCTGAAGCGGGGCCACGGGCTCTCCGAGAGGCCCGCCCCGGTTTCCGTGTCGATGCCGAAGAGCCATGTGTCGGATGCGACAAGCAGGGTGCCGTCGGGAGCAATGTTCGGCGCCGAGCCGATGGTTTCGCCCGCGGTGAAGCGCCATGTCTCCGTTCCCCGGGGATCGAGGGCGTGAAGCGTGCCGTCCGAGCCCGCCGCGTACACCGTACCGTCAGCACCCACGGCAGCGGCGGCCCTGACCGGAGCGCCGGTGTCGAATTTCCACAGCAGCCGCCCCTCGGGATCGACGGCGTACATAAACCCGTCCCATGACCCTGCGTATATCGTGCCGCTTCCCCCGATGACGGGAGACGAGTCGATCCATCCGCCCGTGCCGTACCGCCATTTCAGCCGTCCATCGGGCGACACCGCATACAGATGCGAGTCCATCGACCCGAAATAGACCGTACCGTCAGCACCCACCGCGGGGGACGATTCGATACCGTCCTCCGCCTGGAACGCCCATTTCAGCCCGCCGTCCGGGCCGAAAGCATAGAGGAAATTGTCCCAGGAGCCGATATACACGGTGCCGTCGGACGCCACCGCGGGGGACGAGACGAGCGTGTCGCCCGTGCGGTATTCCCATTTCTTCGCACCCTCGGGGGTGATCGCCATGAAACCGCCGTCGGTGGAAGCCGCGTATACGGCGCCGTCGGGAGCGATCGCGGGCGAGGACAGCACCTCGCTCCAGGTCTCGACCCGCCATTTCAGCGTGCCGTCGGCGTTGACCGCGTACACGTACCGGTCGCAGGACCCGAAACAGACCGTGCCGTCGATCCCCACCGCGGGTGACGAAACGATGCCGCCGCCGCTCTGGAAGGTCCACACCGGCATCCCGTCCGGCCCGAAAGCGTGGAGTTTCCCGTCCCAGGAACCGATATACACGCTGCCGTCATCGGCGACCGCGGGCGAGGACATGAGAACTCCGCCGGGAATCGACGAGAACGAGGTCACCGCCGGATGCGTCCCGGTCGAGACGAAACCGGCAGCAGCCGACTTGTTGAGCGCCGGTGTGTACCGGCTGAACGCGCCGTTCGCAAGGAGCCGGGGGATGAGCGGGATGTTCGGACGGGTCACCATGATACGGTCCAGATTGAGATGGTCTGCGCCGTAGGATTCCTTCTCTCTGCTGTCAATGTGGAACACCGCATCGAACCCCACCTCATCCGCCGTTTCGATGATCATGTCGTTGCTGATGCCATAGGGGAGCACCAGGCTGGACGGCGGTTCGCCGGTCAGCTCCTCTATACGGTCAATTGACGCCTGAAAATCGAGGAACAGGCGCGCGTGATAGATTATGTCGCCTTCCCGGATGTCCTGCAGAATGACCGGTCTCACCCCGTAATAGGCGTGCTGGCTGTGGGTGTGGCTCTGAAAATCGACAAGCCCCGAGGCGTGCATTTCCCTGATGTGATGCTCGAACAGGAAGTTGTTGTTGTTCACCCGGCTTGTTATGAGAGCGACACTCACCGGGATCGACAGACGCTTGACAATGGGAAACATCTGGCTGTACATGCCGACATACCCGTCGTCGAAAATGATATTGACGGAGCGCTCCGGAACCGGGGTCCCCGTGTTGATATAGGAGACATATTCCCTGTTCGAAATGAAGGAAAACCCCGATCCGCGCAGTTCAACGAGCATGCGTTCCAGCATGGTGGGCGTGACCGAATACAACGCCTTGTCGATCGTGGAGGGTTGAACGTTGTGGAGGGCGAGAACGGGAATTCCCACGGGGTTGTCCCTGTCCGCCGTGCCTGTGTGGAGGTCCGGCGAATTGTCCACCGTGACGGGGCCCGCGATCGATTCAACCGTCGTGAACCCGTCGTCCGCAGTCATCCTGACAAGCACCCCGTCCCGCCGTTCAGCCGGTATGTCGCTCCGTGAAAGCCACCGGACGGTCCCCCGGTAATCATCTTCGCCGATCCTGTCGGCGGAGGCCGCGATGAGGGCCTTGCGCCAGCGCCCGGTCGGGCCGTGCCGTCAACGCGCCGGAAAAGGCTTTCTGCAG
>CAYNWJ010000121.1:0-10061 GCA_964400815.1 uncultured bacterium | reverse complement strand
AAGACTGACAACTATTGATTATCCATTTACACAAAATATCTGACACTGCCTGGTGCTTGGCCCAAATTCCAGTGCAACAACAAGAACACCGGCAGGAAAAGCGATCTCTATATGGTCTCCATTCCCGGCGGAAGTTTCCAGATGGGGAGCGAGGACGGTGAAATTTATGAACAGCCCGTTCATACCGTATCGATCAGCCCGTTTTACATGTCGATGACGGAGATCACCCAGGAGCAGTACACAAGCGTTATAGGTTCCAACCCTTCCCCCGCATCATTCATTGGCGATGATTTGCCTGTTCTAAGCATTTCCTGGTACATGGCCGCTGAATTCTGTAACAGGATGAGCGACCTGTATGGATATGAACGCTGTTACGACGAAACAACATGGGAATGCGATTTCTCCAAAAACGGCTATCGCCTGCCGACCGAAGCTGAATGGGAGTATGCCTGCCGCGCCGGGACCACTACAGAATACTACACCGGTGACACCGAAAGCGATCTTGACGAAGCCGGCTGGTATGAAAACAACAGCGGGAGAGAGCCTCATGTTGTCGGACTGAAAACTCCCAATTCCTTCGGTCTCTACGACATGCACGGAAACGTATGGGAATGGTGTAACGATTTTCCCGGAGCATATTCCCAGGAAAGCAGCACGAATCCAACGGGCCCCGACTCCGGTGACAGGCGGGTCTTGCGGGGTGCATCGTCATGGAATGACTATCTCATGGCACGTTCGGCATGGCGCAATAATGAGCCGCCCGATCGAGATAATTGGGATTTAGGTATCCGCATCGTCCGCCGCGAAGGCAATACAATCCTCGGCAGGGTCCTCCACAACGGCTCCGGTCTCGCCGATGTGAGCGTGAACATCACCGGTGAATCTGTCGATGAAACGGTCGAAACGGACGGCAACGGCTATTTCACCCTCTCGATAACCCTTGACGGCACCTACACGATCACCCCCAAAAAACTCGGCTATACATTCACGCCCGAAAGCTCCTTCGCCTCGGTGAGCGGTGAAGATGTTACGGTTAATGACATCGTCGCATCGCCTGTCGAGGGCTACGAAGTCATCAACGGCATGACCTTCGCCTCCGTCCCCGGCGGGTATGTCGAGGGTGAGTATGTCGAGCCGTTCAAGATGGGGATAACGGAAGTCACGAATCAGCAGTATGTTGATTTTTTGAATGAGGCGTTGGACTCCGACTATATTGAAGTTAACAATAATGAGGTATTGGGGAAAAAGGGGCTGCTTACCAAACAACTATTTGTAAATCTCGATGATACACATATTTATTATCATGAAGGCAGCACCAATGAGTTAACACGTTATTCATTTTCCAATAAAATTCAATTTGATGGTGTTCGTTTCACTGTTGACGAAGAATTCCAAAACTGGCCGGCAATCGTTCGATGGTATGGGGCCCAAGCCTACACATATTTTTATAATTATGATTTACCGAGTTATGAGCAATGGGAAATCGCAAATAAAGGTGGTATGAACTATCGTGTTGGGACGAATAATGGAGTTATCACTAGCGAGAATGCCAATTTCAATGATAATGTTGGACACTACGTTGATGTAGGGAGTTATGCCCCTAATCCTTATGGCCTGTATGACTTGGCCGGTAATGCTTCTGAGCATGTTAGTGCAGTCGATAACAGATATGGTGGAGATTATCATTCAAGCGATACGGAATGTGAATACAGTTATCATTTTAAAACAGGCGATCATGCAGGATTTCGAATCATTGCGCTTGAGCAAGTGCCACAGATCAACTTCCCAAAGGGAGGTGAAGAATTTATTGCTGGAAATACTATAGAGATCATGTGGAAACATAAGAAAGAAAAGATAAATATCAGCTATTCAACCAATAATGGTTCTTCATGGAACACGATTGCCAATAATATTGATGGAGAGCTGGGAATCTATTATTGGACAACCCCGCAAATAGACTCAAATGAGTGCTTGATTAAAATCTCAAACAGCACCGATACAACCATCACTTCAATATCTGAAATTTCCTTTTCGATCAATCCTGCAAATGACTTTACAATCAATGGCATACCAATTACTGCACTTCCGGAAAATTCATTTCAAATGGGCGGCGGTTCTTTCAGTCCCATTCATTCCGTCTCATTGCATGCATTTTACATGGGCAAATATGAAATAACGCAAAAGCAATATTCATCGATAATAGGAACAAATCCCTCATCATATCAAACTAACGATGATCTTCCTGTCACCAATATTTCCTGGTATTCAGCAGCTCAATTCTGTAACAAGCTGAGCCTTATTAATGGGTTCGATCCTTGTTATAACGAATCTACATGGGAATGTGACTTCACGAAAAATGGATTCAGATTACCGACTGAGGCTGAGTGGGAATATGCATGCGGTGCTGGACTCTATGGAGAAAATAGTGGAGTAACAGAAAATAATTGTTTTGACTATGCCTGGTATGAAGATAACAGTGTCGGAGTTATTCATGCCATTGGTCAAAAAAAGCCTAATGCATGGAATTTGTACGATATGCATGGAAATGTCGCAGAAATGTGTAATGACTGGTATGATGAACAATATTATGAAATAAGTCCGGAAATTGATCCACTGGGAGCCGATTTAGGGGATAAGAAAGTTAGAAGAGGTGGTGCCTTCCATGAATACTCACACCAGGTATTGTCATATTACCGTCATGAAAATCCGCCTGATTGGAACATTTATAATAACGGCTTCCGCATCGTTCGCCGCGAATACCGCACTATCCAAGGCACCATCCTCGACGATACCGGTTCCCCCGTACCTTCCGCCGCCGTCTTCATCACCGGCGCGGTGACCGACACCACCGTGACCACCGACGACACCGGTTCCTATGAACTTACCGCCTTCCTCGGCGGTGAATATGTCGTCAAGCCCCATAAGGTCGGCTATACCTTCACTCCCGACAGCAACCAGGTAAGCATCGAGTGGGAGGATGCCACCGTTGATTTCACGGCCGAGAAGGACGGGCGGTATGTCTTCGAGCAGGGCATACCCTTTGCGAGGATTCCGGCGGGAAGTTTTGAGATGGGGAGTGATAAAATCGGAAATACAAAACCAGTTCATACTGTAACATTATCTGGTTTTTTAATGAGCAACACTGAAGTAACCCAAGACCAATATGAATCTGTAATGGGAGTGAACCCTGCAAGCAATGTTGGACAGAATTTGCCGGTTGAAAATGTATCCTGGTATGAAGCCGTTCAATTCTGCAATCGGCTCAGTGACCAATATGGACTTGACCGATGCTATGATGAAAGTACATGGAAATGTGATTTTTCGAAAAATGGATATCGTCTTCCAACCGAAGCGGAGTGGGCATATGCCGCTAAAGGAGGTAAGCAATATCATTACGCAACTGATGATGGTACAATTGACACTAACAAGGCGAATGTTAATAACACTTTAGCCGGCACAATTGCCGTAGGTTCTTACCCTGCCAATCCATTTGGTTTATTTGATATGACGGGTAATGTTGTTGAATGGTGCAACGACTGGTATAAATATGAATATTATAATGACAGTCCATCACGAAATCCCACAGGACCTGATACCGGAACGGATATAATTGAAAGAGGTGGTGGTTGGCCTTCAACAACTATGCATAGCACGACAACATATAGATATTACAGAAAACGGGATTATACAAGCAACGGTCACGGTTTCCGCATCGTCCGCTCACTCTTCACCATCGAAGGCACGATAGCCGAAAACACCGGCGCGCCGGTTGCCGGCGTTCAGGTGCTTGTTGCCAACGCTGAAACCGACACGACGGTGACGACGGACGCGGATGGCTTCTACCGGATCACCGGCCTCGAGAAGGGGACGTATACGCTCACCCCGACGAAGTCCGGCTATGGATTCAGCGAGACAAGCCACACGGTCGCCATCGACGAGCGGTACGAGACGGTGGACATGGAGGGGCTGCCGTACCTTGTGCTCACCTCCCCCACCGGCGGCGAGTTCTGGGAGACGGGAACGGAACAGCAGATCGCGTGGACATCCAACTTCCTTTCGAATATCAGGATCGAATACTCGACCGACGGCGGAACGAGCTGGGTGCTCATCGAGGGTAAGGCTGACGCGGCGGCGGGTTCGTATGCGTGGACGGTCCCCGATCTGGAATCCACGGACTGCCGTATCCGCCTGACCGACACCATCGACGCGAACGTGACGGTCATGAGCTTCGCGTCATTCACGGTGACCAAGCCGGTGGCGCTCGATCTGATCCAGCCCGATGGCGGAATGACGCTGTACCAGAACACGGAATACGAGATTCGATGGAACGCCCACCGTGTCGAGAAGATTCGCATCGACTACACGCCTGACGGTGGCACGCGGTGGATTGCGATTGCATCGAGTGTTGAGGGGGCGGACGGCTCATATTCCTGGACGGTGCCCGCTGTCACCTCCGCGAACTGCATGGTGCGGCTCACCGACCTGTCCAACGCCAACCGCACGGCGGCGAACACGGAACCCTTCAGCATCATGCCGCCCTCTTCACTGACCGTGACATCCCCCAACGGCGGCGAGAAATGGAGCGCGGGAAAAACGTATGACATCCGCTGGTCAAGTTCCACCATCGAGATGCTGAACATCGAATACACCGTCAACGGCGGCACAAGCTGGGTGCAGGCCGCCGCCGCTGTGGATGCGACAGCGGGGTCATATGAGTGGACGGTGCCTGAAATTCCATCATCGAACTGCCTCGTCCGTCTGACCGATGCTGCTGACACGGATGTTCGCGATTCGAGCGACGGCGCGTTCACCATCCTTCCGAAACCGTTGATCACGCTGACATCGCCGCAGGCGGGTGATGAACATGGAATCCTCAAGACCGTGACCATACGCTGGGCGGCGACGAACGTCACATCGGTCATAATCGAGTTCAGCGCCGACAACGGCCGGAGTTGGACCGCCGTTTCTGAAAGAATCCCGGCGGGAACGGGTGAATACAGCTGGACCACTCCCGATGTGAATTCCTCCCAATGCCTGATCAGGGTGAGCGACGCCGATGACGCAACCACAAACACGAAAAGCGGCGCTTTCAGCATCGTTCAGGAACCGACGGTCCATGTGGTGTCTCCCGACGGCGGCGAAACATGGATGGCGGGAACGACGCAGGTCATCACCTGGACCAGCGCGTACGTCGACAAGGTCAAACTGGAATACTCTTCGAACGCGGGAACTGAATGGGTGGTGATCGCCGAATCTGTCGATGCGGGCGCGGGCATGTATTCCTGGAAGGTGCCCGATACACCCGCTGAAACCTTCATGATCAGGATCAGCGATGTGTCCGATGCGGGGACATTCGACGGCTCCGATGATGTTTTCACGGTAACGCCGCCTCCGGGCATCACCGTCACCGCTCCCAACGGCGGTCAGACGTGGAATGCCGGAACGAATCAGACCATCGGTTGGACAGCCGAATCCATTACCGCTGTCAAAATTGAGTATTCCACCGACAATGGAGCGACATGGGAAACCATTGTCACCTCTTCGGACGCCCCGTCGGGCAACGTGAGTTGGACGGGAAGCCATGCGTGGACGGTTCCCGATCTCTACAGCACCGGGTGCCTTGTTCGGGTGGTCGATGTGAACGACGGCTCGGTTTCAGACAGAAGCGATGCACCGTTTACCATCATGCCGACAAAATCGGTGACACTGACCAAGCCGAACGGCGGTGAAGTATGGGAATACGGGGGAACGCATGACATTTCCTGGGATGCCTCGGAATCCGTTACATCGGTCAGGATCGAATATTCGTCTGATAACGGCGTGAGCTGGACAACGGTCGCGGCCTCGGTGAATGCCTCTGACGGATCATATGCCTGGACGATTCCCGACGAGGAGTCAGGTGACTGTCTCGTAAGGGTAACCTGCACCGATGACGCCAACGTTCGCGACAGCAGCGACGGGACGTTTTCGATCACCCACGAGCCCTTCATCCACGTGACAGGCCCGAATGGCGGAGAATCCCTGACAACGGGATCATCAACGGACATAACCTGGGACTCCCACAGAATCGGAAACGTCCGCATCGACTATTCACCTGACAACGGTTCATCGTGGGTTCTGATTGCCGCTTCTGTCGATGCGGCCCAAGGAACCTACAGCTGGCAACTCCCCGGCAAGCCTTCGGCTTCCTGCCTTGTCCGCGTGACAGATACGAGTGACGCCAACATGACTGATTTGAGCGATGAAAGTTTCGTCATGGCGCCGGCAAAAAACATTACCCTAACGTCCCCCAATGGCGGAGAACTCTGGACCGTCGGAGAATCACAGGCCATTTCCTGGCAGTCGTCCGGCATTGACGCGCTCACCATCGAACTGTCCCCTGATGGCGGCTCGAGCTGGATCGTGATCGCCTCAAACGTGCCCGCAGCATCCGGATCATATTCGTGGACTGTCACGAACGATATATCGGAGAACGGGGTCATCCGTATCACCGATGCAAAGGATGCCAATTTCAATGATACAAGCGATGCCGTATTTACGATTTCAATGCCACCGTATGTTGACCTTCTCTCTCCACAGGGAAGCGGGAAATATACAGCCGGCACAGAGATCGACATTTCCTGGGATGCGCACCGGATCGGAAATGTCCGCATCGAGTTCTCACCGGACGGCGGGACACGCTGGACGACCGTCGCTCAGTCAATAGACGCCGCTGATAGAACATTCACATGGACACTGCCCGGCGAACTGTCGAATCGCTGCCGTATCAGGATCACCGATACGACGGACGCCAATCGCCGTGATGAAAGCGACAGCGATTTCAGCATTGTTCCGCCGCCGTCGATCACCGTGCTCAAACCAAATGGCGGAGAAACGTTGATAGCCTCGTCTTCGGCTGTAATATCATGGGAGGCTGTCAATGTTTCACATATCATGCTTCAGGTCTCCCTGGATAATGGGAGTACATGGCAGTCACTGGCTGAACGCATCGACGTTTCATCACAATCCACATTCTCGTGGACCGTCCCTGCAACGGAATCTTCCACATGCCTGGTCAGGATAACCGATGCCGATACGCCGGATATTACAGATACAAGCGATGCGCCATTCTCCATCCAGAAGGCCGCGTTCATACAGGTCACATCTCCGAACGGAGGAGAGCTGTGGGATCATGGAACCACGCATGCTGTCACCTGGGAGAGTTACCGGGTATCGAATGTCCGTATCGAATATTCCCTGAACGGCGGAGGGTCGTGGACACAAATTGCGGGCAGTGTTCCCGCGGAAAACGGGACCTATGACTGGACACTTCCCGCGTCCAGCAGTCAGCAGGGCCTGGTACGGATTACCGATATAACAGATTCATCTCTCTCCGACACCGGCGACGCGGTTTTCGAGATCGTTCCACCCCCAAGCATTGAATTGACGTATCCTCACGGCGGGGAGGAATTCATTGCGGGACGAGCGGTTGACATAGCCTGGAACATCAATCGCGTTAAGACGATAAACATCGAGTTTTCCTCGAATGGCGGTTCATCCTGGCAACCGGTGGCATCCGGGATCAACGCCGGCCTCGCCACGTATCAGTGGACGGTTCCCGAAACGGTTTCCTCGACCTGCATGATCAGAATCATCGCCAGCGAAAACGATAATGTAACCGACCAGTGTGACGCTGCTTTCTCCATTCTTGCGGAGCCTGAGCTCACTGTCCTGTCTCCGAACGGCGGAGAAACCTATCTCGGAGGATCGACGATCTCAATATCATGGGCGGCGCGAGGGCTTACAACGATCGATATCAGATATTCATCTGATGGAGGAACCACATGGAACACTGTCGCCGAAGATATCGATGCTGATACCGAATCCTATGAGTGGACCGTACCCGATATGGAGTCTGACCAACTGGTCATTGAAGTTGCCGATGCTGATTTCGACGATGTTTCATACAGTGACAGCAGTGATGACACATTCCAGCTTTTCTCGACAGAGAAGCACAATCTCGCACTCACAGCTCCAGGCGATGGCGATATCCTGACTGTTGCTTCAACCGTTGCCGTAACCTGGGATGCGAAGGGAACCGAAACGGTAACACTGGAATATTCGACTGACGGTGGAGCATCCTGGCAGACCATTGCTACTGATGTATCAGCATCGTCAGGAAGTTATTCCTGGCTGATACCCGATGTCAGTTCTGATATGTGTCTGGTGAGAATATCGGATGCGGAGTATCCGACGCTTGCAGCGGTGAGCACCGGTGTTTTCGAAATACTCAAACCGACCATCGTCATCGATCACACGCCCATAGAATCCGCTCCCGAGAACTCGGCCCTCACGTTCCGCGCATCGATTACGAGCGAAGCAGATATCGAGCAGGTTCAGATTCACTATGACACCGCCGGAGAACGGGTGTTCGATGGTGTAAGACTGATGGAACTGAAAGAGGATATCTATGAGGTTTCACTGAATCCCGGCCTGTTTACCGCCAACGGAATGGAGTATTACATAACGGTTCTCGACAGGACGGGATACACCGCCCGACTGCCGCAGGAAGGTTATTTTTCAATAGCGGCTGAAGTTACCGCAATGAAATCCCAGATGACCGTGCAAGGCGGCACCGAGCAGAATGCCTACCGCATGGTTTCCGTGCCGTTGTATCTCTCGGGTTCGTCAATCGCAGAACAGCTTACCGGCATTCTTCCGTCAGGCAATCAGGGATCGGACTGGCGGCTTTTCCGGTGGTCTCCCATAGGTGACCGTTACTATGAATATCCGGAAATAAGCGAAGCATTAGCTCCAGGCCGGGCGTATTGGCTCATAATAAAATCAGGAGAATTCAACCTGAAAGGTTTGAAAGGTACAACTGTTCCCACCGACGAACCGTTCGAGATCAGTCTTGCGCCCGGCTGGAACGACATCGCCAATCCCTGGCTGTTCCCCATAGCATGGGATGATGTGGAGATCATCTCAGACGCCAACATCAGCGTTCCCTATGTCTATGACGGCGCGTGGTCCGATCCCGGAACCGTCACAACGCTCGGGCCTTGGAACGGATATTCCGTTCGAAATAACGAGAACGTCTCGGTAACCATCGTATTCCATCCGCAGCCGCCGTTAGAAACCGGAAAAACAATCGCTGAGACCGAAGAGCCTGAGTGGCGTATTTCCCTCGATGCCCGTGCAGGAGAGGCACGGGATCACGCCAACTATTTTGGCGTTACCCGAAATGCTTCGCCGGAATGGGATAACCAGGACCATGTCGAACCTCCACCGGTTGGAGAGTATGTATCGGTAACCTTCCCTCACCGCGACTGGAAACAGTATCCGTACGATTATACGACAGATTTCCGACCGGATGCCGCAACCATCGAATGGGATTTCGCCGTTCGGACAAACATCGAAAACGAACGGATTACCATAACCATCGGCGGCTTGGAAACTATTCCTTTCCAGCGAACGAACAGGCTCATCGACACCGAAAACGGAAATGAGATTACAGGTGATATGATCGTCTTCACATCCGGTTCGGATATTACGGAACGCCGCTATCGTTTCATCACCAGCACGAGTGATTCTGAAGATGACGATGCTGTCTCGGTTCGTCCGGAGAAATTTGTTACCGCGCGGTGCTATCCAAATCCCTTCAACCCGAGCACCACGCTCCACTATGAACTGTCACATCAGGGAACGGTCCGCATAGGTGTATTCAATTCAGTGGGACAAATGGTGAAGCTTTTTGATGTCGGTTATCGTAACGAGGGCGCCCACGAAATGGTCATCGATACATCAGACCTCACCTCCGGCGTCTACTTCTATCGGGTGGAAACCGGGTATGGGTATGCCTCGGGCAAGATGATGTTCATGAAATAGGATCGTATGACAGATGATAGAAGCTCATTATATCTGAGCCGTATGCAACAATTTTGTCAATATTGTCGATGGTTTTCTTCTATACGAAGATGAAAAAAGCGATGTATCAGATCGGTGGTTTTACCTGTTGGTGGTATAAATAGGGCTTCCTGAAAAACAGATAATATATTGTTAATAATCGAGATAACCCTTGA
>CAYNWJ010000120.1:0-10112 GCA_964400815.1 uncultured bacterium | reverse complement strand
ATAATCCCGAACGGCTGAAAAACACCCGCGCGGTGGTCGTGGTTCATGACGGCGCCGTGATTGCGGAGCGGTACGCACCCGGCTTCGATGCCTTCACTCCCCTGCTCGGCTACGGCATGTCCCATATGGTGATAAACGCCCTGGCGGGTATACTGGCGGAGAAGGGGCTGCTCGATACCGGCGCCCGGGCCCCGGTCACGGCATGGTCCGGCCCGGGCGATCCGCGCGCCGCCATCACCGTGGAACACCTGATGCGCATGACGGACGGCCTCGCGTTCAGCGACGAAAAACTTCCCCTGACCGATACGGCGCTCATGCTCGGAGAACCGGACATGGCGTCATTCGCGGCATCGAAACCACTCCTGCGCGAGCCGGGAAGTGCCTGGTCATATTCGAACGGCGCTCCAATTATCCTCTCGGCGGTCATGCGGGATGCCTGCGAACGCGGCGGCATCGATTATCCCGCATTTCCGCGGAAGGGGCTTTTCCGACCTATCGGCATGTCGCGTGCGGTGTTCGAGACAGACGAGGCGGGGACTTTCGTCGGTTCGTCCTATGTGTATGCCACGGCCCGGGACTGGGCGCGTCTCGGTCTTCTCTATATGAATGACGGCATCTGGAATGGTGAGCGCCTTCTACCCGGGGGATGGGTAACTTTCAGCACTGAGCCCACGGATGGCGCCCCCGGCGGGATCTACGGCGCCCTTCTGTGGCGGCACCCGGATGGTGTCGATGCCGGCGGGGACCCGCGAAGGACCGGTCTGCCGGATGACGCCTTCTACGCCCTCGGCCACAACGGCCAGTGCCTCGCGGTCATGCCCTCCAGGCGTCTCGTTGTCGTCCGCCTGGGCATGACGAAACAGAAGGGCGCCTGGGATGCCGCATCATTTCTTGCGGACCTTGCCGCTGCCGTTGATGGGTGATTCCCCCTGTGGGGCTCGATTAGTAGTGCCGTCATGACGGAAGGTCGTGCTCGGAATCCCTTTGTCAAGCATTGAAAAAGCGCCTCCAGAGGCGCTTTTTCTACTGCGGCTTTAAGGTCCGGCTGTCATGCGACCGAGGAGAGCAGGGCGCCGAGTGTGGATATAGCGATGTAGTAGATGGAGGTGTAGCCGACCAGAACCGTTCCGATGATCGTGAAGAGCTTCAACATGGTTTCCTGCTCCGTTTATGTGATGTTCGTTTCGTGTTTCGCTGTTCTTTTCACTTGATGAGACGACGGCCGCTTTGGAATAATTTCATACTCTTGAAAAAATAGCCGTTTTCCTGAGGTGATGGTTATGCATCACCGGAAATGATGAACGTCCCGATACACCCTGCGATGTTCCATCTTTTTCCCCTTTGACGCCGCCGCCGTGTATCGTACCTTTCGGGAACATTCTTTCAACAGGAGGATATCATGAGCCGTTGTATCCTATGCGCCCTGATCACTGGCATCATCGCCATCGTTACCGCTCCCGCCGCTGTCCGGGCGCAGGACCCCGCGGACTGGAATGACGACTGGACGCAGTTCCGCGCCGTGTATGTGCAGGAGACCGCCGGGTTCGACCGTGTCGAGGAACCGGTTGAGTGCGAGGTGAAATACTATCAGCCCATGAAGGAGCGGGACGAGGCGGGGGTGGAGGATGCCGTCCGCCGGGTCATCCGTGTCATCCATCACGAGCCGGACGGAGGATGGAGGGAGCTGACCTGTCAGGTGTATGACGTGCGGCCCTATGGCTGGAACCGGCGGTCGGACACACCCGAAATCATGGTGCGGACGCGGGTGGCCTTTTTCGCCACCGTGGCGGCGAACACGAGCGAGGTTTATTACGTCTGTTACGGCAACCCCGATCCGCCGGAACCGTCCTATCCGTCGAGCCTCGATGTTACCGGCGCAGGCGTGGGATACACCGTGGAGAATCCCTGGTTCAGGATCGTCACCGACGATGTCTCGGGGCAGGTGGACACCATCGACCTGAAGTTCGTCGGGAATCCGTCATACGATTTCGGTCCGGGCACCATGCACTGGAACCCGGATTTCATGTATGTTCCCGAGGACTTTCCGACCACGTGGTTCAAGTGGTACTACGCCCATCATTTCGAACATCCCCCCCGCGAAACGGTGTCCGGGCCGGTGTTCTTCTCGATTTATCGAAGCCAGCTCGTTCCCGGGCAGGACATCGCCTGGATGGAGGTGGAATACCGGTTCTACGACAAGAAGCCCTATTTCGTCGTGGAGTCCCGGATCGAGACAAAAAAGCCCTGCCACACCATCGCCATCCGCAATGACGAGCTCGCCTTCCGCACGGGCACATTCACCCACGCCGGCTGGCGGAACATGACCGGGGACATGATGCCGGGACATATCGGCGAGATCGGATCGGTGGACGTTTTCAACGCCGCACGCATGGGGAACCACGTGCTGGGCAGCGCCCTTCCGCCGAACATCCCCTGGGTGAGCCTCTGCAATGTGGACACCGGCGCGGCCGCGGGCAGCATACGCATCGACTGGGACAACACCAACGCCCTCACCGGGGAACCGTCCATCCTCTACAACTCCCACACGGTGATCAGCGAGCACGGCGGCAATCTGTACTGGTTCAGGAGCCTGGTCTACACCCAGCGCGACGACTACAACGACCTGGGCTGGGATGCCGACGACTGGGCGGCCGCCACCATCGACATCCCGGTGGGTTCGTCCTACTACGAGAAGAACGCCTATGTCTTCTATGAGTGGACCGACGAGGACAAGTTCACCCCCATCGACGACATGAGCTTCCAGCTCAGGAATCCACTGCTGGTGACCGTACGCTGAAAATGCGTCCCGGCGATATACATTACTTGACCAGGAGCATTTTCCTCGTCAGCCGCGCGCCGCCGCTCTCCATGACGCAGTAGTAAACGCCGCTCGACAGGTGCGGGGCGTTCCAGACCACCGCATGCGCTCCCGCCGGTCGGATATCGTCCACGAGCGTTTCTACCCTTTGGCCGGCCGCGTTATGGACCGTGAGCACGACCGGGGATTCCGCCGAGAGCGTATATCCGATGGTGGTCGCGGGATTGAAGGGATTCGGGAACGGTTGTTCGAGCCGGAATGCTTCCGGTGACGAACCGCCTTCCACCAGGACCGGATTTCCCGCGCTGATCTTTTCGCTCGCACCGTCGGGGCCCACCGCCTGCAGCCAGTAGAAATACTCCGCGCCGCCGAGGGGCACGCTTTCGTCGATGTATTCCGTGATTCCGGCGGCGACCGAATCGATCAGGACGGTCCGGGTCTCCTCTGCGGCGAGAAGGGAGTCGATTTCGGTGAACGCGCCGATGGATACGGGGTCGGTGAGTTCGGGTGCGCGTGAGCGATAGATGTAGTAATGGGTGACAGCGCCCGTTTCCTCGCTCGATGACAGCGTCCATGACAGTGAACGGGCATGTCCATGGTCATCCGGAATGTCGGCGAGCACCACGTCCAGGGGCGGCGCGAGGGGGTGCCCGACAGTGAACACCAGCTCTTCCGGCGTGTATTCCTTGCCCCCGTCATCGAGCACCGATACCTGGGCGATCACCTCGAACATGTCCGTTTCACTTACCGTTGTGGTGGTCTTGAACACCGCAAGATAGACCAGCCCGCCTTCCCCGGCGACCGCGTCACCTCCCAGCCGGGCGTAGACTTCGGCGAACTCACCGTCCTCATCCGTCTCCACGATGGGCGTGATGGAACCATTGTCGCGCCGGAGGATATTGTCTTCCGCGGCGAACACCGTACCATCGACCCCGTTGAAACGATAGTCATCGGATTCGATGTCAGCACCGGAGCGGGATGACTTGAACACGGCATATGCCGGGTCCCAGCGCAGGCGGATCCTGAACGAACGCAATTCCTCCGCGCTGTCGAGATAGACGGCGAAACCGAAATATTCGTCGGGTCCCGGATTCGGGATCGTGTCTTCTCCATGGGGTCCCGGTTGGGAGACATCGGTGTCGGGAATGAGCGTCACTGCGGCATTGTTGAGATATGCCACCTCGATCACCGTGGCAAGGGTGTCCGCTGCGCCTGCTGCGTCCTCGGCGATGACAGTGACGGGAACCGCCGTTCCGACGTCCGCACTGCCGGGAAGACCCGTTATCAGACCCGAATCACTGATCTCCATCCAGACGGGGGAGTCCGCAAGCGAAAAGACAAGCGTGTCACCCTCGTCCGCATCCTCCACAATAACCGAATCTTTGTAGGCAATGCCCGCTGATGCATCGGCGAGTGTTTCGTTCAGAATAACGGGGGCCGCGTTCTCCACTGCGTCAGCCGAGGAAGCGCCCAGCGGTTCGGCATGTCCGATGGAAGTCATCATGATGCACGTACATACAAGGAACGAAACCGCTGCGCAAGACACGAATCTTTTCATGACCGCCCTTTCGTTGTGATGGTGGTATTGGGATTGAACAGTACAATGCGATTCATGTGAATGTAATGGAATATGCAGCCGAAGTCACGTTTGTTTTTCCGGGCAAGCCCCATTTTTTGCCGCATATACTACAGCAGTTCACTATCTCCCCTCGAAAGGTGATGTGTCTGCTTTTTTACAGCTGAGAACTCATCCCCCGCCCCATCTCTTAAGTCTTTAAGAGAAGGGGGTTTGTGCGCACGCAAGTATCATGAATCACGGCTCCCCCTCTTTCGCGGCGGGAGTGGGGGATGTCACGGAGTGACAGGGGGTGAGTGGTGCCTTTTGGCAACCAGCCCCCTCCCTCAGCGCACCGCACCGCGTACGGGGATGACCGTGCGGACGCTCTCGTTCCCCGTCCGGTCCACCGCCGACACCGCAACGTGGGTGACGGGCGCGGGCGGTGGGGTGTCGTCCTCCTGAGCATCCGCGCCGGTACCCGGTTCGATGCAGAAGCTGAACGACCGTTCCCCGGGGCCCAGGATCTGGTGGCGCCATATGTCTCCCTGCCGGATATAGACCACCCAGAGGAAGGCGTCCCCGCCGCCCGGAGCGGGTTCCCACGCGACGACACCGCGTTTTCCATCGATGTCGGCGCCTATGGCGGGAGGCTCGGGCGGGCGGTCGTCGAGCCAGGGAGTGGCGGGAACGAGGGCCGGGACGGCATAAGGCCTCGCCACGAGAGAGTCCACGAGTCCGGCGGTATTGTTCATGAGGGCCCGCATGCTGAAATGCACGGTCCCCGGCGCATCGGGCATGAATCCCCGCGTCACCATGACCTGGTTCACGATCTCGTCCACACCGCGGACGTCGAGCGCCCTGCTCGTGTAGAGGCCGGGCCAGAGATGACGCCCCTCGCGGTTTTCGCGCGTCCACCAGCCCAGAAGGACGGGATAGCTCTGCGCCACCTGCCTGATGGGCCAGTATAATTGGGGCGTGAAATAGTCCACCCACCCCTCGTTCAGCCACAGCCGGGCGTCGGCGTAGAGAACATCGTACTGGTCGAAGCCGAGGATGGAGCGCGGATAACCGGGCCGCCAGATGCCGAAGGGGCTCATGCCGAACTTCACATGGGGCTTCTCCCTTCTGATCCCGCGGTAGACACGCTGCACGAAATCGTTGACGTGCATCCGACGCCAGTCCGCGCGCGGGAGTTTCCCGCCATCCGCCACATAGGCGTTCCAACTGTCGTCGTCGGGGAAGTCGGCGCCGTTGTTGTAGGCCGGATAGGGATAGAAATAGTCGTCGAAATGCACGCCGTCCACGTCATACCGCCGCACGACATCCATGAGCACGGCGAGCGAATGTTCCTTCGTCTCGCCGCGGGACGGATCGAGCCACCAGTAGCCGCCGTCGAGCTCGAGCGCGATGCCGGGCTTCGTTCGCACCACGGAATCGGGACCGATTTCGCCGTTGGGATGGTGGGCGCGGTAGGGATTGAACCAGACGTGCAGTTCGAGCCCGCGGGTGTGGGCCTCGTCGATCCAGAACGACAGGGGATCGTAGAAGGGTTCGGGCGGCTTCCCCTGTTCCCCGGTGAGGAAATAGGACCACGGTTCCAGCTCGCTGGGATAGAACGCGTCGCACTGGGGACGGACCTGGAGGATGATGGCGTTGAGGTTCATGGCCCGCGCCCGGTCGAGGATGGCCACGGCCTCCCCGCGCTGGACATCGGGGGGAAGGCCCGGCTCGGTCGGCCAGTCGATGTTGGCCACGGTGGCGACCCAGGCGGCCCTGAACTCGCGCGGGACGGGCGGCGGTTCGATGCCGGCTGTGTCACGCATGGGAGCGCGCGCGGCGCATCCGGCGAGGAGGAGCAGAAGTAGTGAAGCGTTCATGCACAACCGTTTTGCTGCCATCGGGCATTCTCCTTGTGTCCTGTGGCGTCTGTATCGGGTGCTCACATTCCGGTCTCCATGCCGTCCCGGGTCCGTACTCTTGGGCGGGCCGCCGGTTTTCTTCGCGCTCCCGAATGGGGCGGGAAAGCCCGAACAGCCATGTTTCTCTCACGCCCCTGCCGGGGGAAAGGTGGTAGGGAGTGAGAGGACCGGGGCCGGCCCCTCACGGCCACGACGGTTTCCCGCGCACTCCCGCCTCGTTGTTCTCCTCGAGGATTTCGAGAATATCGTCTTCCGGGTCCACGACCACGCGGAGTGCGGTTGATTTCGGGATGTCGGTGAAGACCACCTCGTGACGTTTCGCCACGAAGTCGGTGGGGGCGTCCAGCCGGTCGATCACCATATCCTGCACCACGTTCGTCCCGTTCATGAGGCGGACCCGGATGTTGTCCGCCGGGGCGTCTCCGAGATTGTGCACGACGGCGCGGACGACCATGGCGTCGGCATTGGCGTCCCAGGGATCGATCACCAGGTCCGGGAGGGTCTGCGGCCGCTCGACCGGTTCCAGGAGTTCGACCTTGATGACGAGGGGCGTCTTCGGCGGCACGGGCATGGTGACGGTGCCGAACCTGCGCAGGACGCGCTCCTCGCTCCATACCATGTCCCCGGGCATGCCGTCGCCGCGCGGGTCCTCGAACAGCGCCACGCGGTACCGGCCGTCGCGGATGCGGCAGAGACGCATCACCAGATCGCGGGTGCGGTCGTCGAAGGAATAGCAGACCGCCGAGAGGGAGGAATCGTCCGCCTCGAGAATCACGCGGGCCACCTCTGGGCCGCCGCCGGAAGGCCACATGACCGCCAGCTTGAGATGGGCGTCCCACCGTGAGCCGCGCGGGCCGCCGAGCATGTAGGTGTACAGGGCGGGAGCGCCGCGGGGGATGTAGTCGTCGCGGTGGACATTCGACTCGGTCATGCGATAGAAATAGAAATCGTCCAGAAGCGAGGTGGAGAGCCGGAATTCCTCTGCCAGTTGGTCGAGGGGCTTGGACTGGTAGGGCGCCTCGGGAACGTCGTTCCCCCAGTACCAGTTGAAGAGATTCACCGAGGTCCTGAAGGCGATTCCCTGGGCATAGTTGACCGGCGTCTGTTCCGGTTTGCCCATGTGCCAGGCGGATTCCATTTCGCGCTCGGCGGCATAGGCCTGGCCGAGGTTGTTGACGAAGGTGTTGTAGCGTTCGCTGATGAAATCGCCGGTGTGCATGCGGTCTATGGGATGAATGCGGCAGTATCCGCCCCTGAAAAGACCGGTGGCCTCGAATTTGGTGTGGACGGTGTCGATGATGGCGCGGGCGTTGTCGTTGCCGTCCAGCGGCAGGTCGGCCTGGTGGAAGCTCATGAACAAGGTGTCGTCGTTCCAGCCCCCGCCCATCTGTCCGTCGGGATTCTGACGTTCGGCCCACCAGTCTGCGATGGCGTGGCGCTTGATGTTGAAATCGTGCATGTAGAGCGCCCAGTCCGGCGCCCCGTCGGGATTGGGAAGCGTCACCAGCGTGTGCTTTTCCGGATGGATGGGATGGCCGTCGTCATAGTCCGGCCCGCTCATGAGCTCGAAGAATTGCGCCGTGAAATGGTCGGGCTTGAGCCGGAGCACCGCCTGCGCGGGGAGGATCACATCGAACGGGCCGCCATAGCAATACGGCCGTTCCAGATCCACTTCGCGCCCGGTGAACTGCCAGGGCAGGAACTCGTACATCTTGGAATACTGGCTCTTCGAGGAGAGAATCTCCTTGTCCGCCCAGGCGTCGATGACGGTGAAGGGGGCGGCGTTCACGACGATGAGCTCAGCGGGATTGCGGGAGTCGCCGACGGTCGCCTCGCAGCCGCCTGCCGTGCCGATATCGAGCCAGAGACGGTCGCCGGCGGCCAGCGCGAGATCGTGGCAGTCGATGGTGAGGAGCAGTTCTCCGCCGCGATCGAATCCGCGCAGGTTTACCGCGAACTGGTTCCAGAGGCGGGAGGGCACCGCCGGATCGTGCAGCCGGACGAAGAGGGCCTCCTCCGCGCGTTCCGTCTTCAGGGGGAGGCGAAGGGTGAGGGCGGCCACGCCGGTCTCGGCGGATGCCGGATCGGCCATGATGTTCAGACGATGGAACCCGCCGATGTCAACGGTGCGCTTTCTTCCGCCGGATGCGGTCGTGGACGCCGTAGCCAGGGTCCGCTCGTCACGCGCGGTGAGGGCATTTACTGCGAAGGAATAGCGGGCGTCGAGACCGGGATCGGAGAAGGTGATTGCGTGGGCCGTTCCCCCGGCGTCGCCGTCGGCCGTGGAGACGTGATAGAGCCCCACTTCCTGGATGCGTTTTTCGCCGGAGCGGGGCAGATGCACCACATCGCCCTCGAAGTCCTCCGGCGGGCCGTACGACTCGGTGAAGGGTATGCGGAAGGTCCCCCCCCGGGGCGCGTTGACCATGGAGCCGAAGAGGAAGCGCTCGCCGCCGGGAACGGAGAACAGGCCGCGCGTTTCCCCGGAACAGGAGGGCTTCGAGAGCACATCGACATCGGTGAGGTTGCCGGTGAGGACCACGTAATTCACGAGGCTTTCCTCCGGCGTGGCGATGTCCACCTTTTCGGCGTGGAAGTCGGCGTCGCCGGGGATGATCGTGAAGAAGGCGTACGGGTGGGGCCAGGCCATCTCGTTGCGGCCGTCGATGACATACCATCCCGGCACGTGGCCGTCGGACGCGTCCTCGGGCCAGACCTCCCGGACCACCGTTCGCGTTCCGGGAGCGACCGCCGGGAAGGACGAGGCGGCGTCAGCTCCGCTCACGCGTTCCACGAGGGCGGTGTCGAGGTCTTTCCGCCGGTACACCGTATCCTCGTCTCCGGGCGGACGGTTCGACTTCATGAGGCGGGATATTTCGGACCCGGAGAGCGGCCGGTCCATGAGATAGACCTCGTCATAGGTCACACCCGGCGTGGGCAGGTGAAAAAGCCCCGGCAGCAGGGTTTCGAACCAGCCGTCGTCCTCCGACGACGCGATCAGTTCGCCGTTGAGCCACAGCTCGAGACCGGAGGCCCAGTCCCAGTTCATCACCACGTGGTTCCAGCGCGAGCCGTCCCAGACCACGTCCGAGGCGATCTCGTGCCGGACATAGCGGGCGTCGCGGAGATAGGCGGAGAGCTTCATGTCATCGTCCACCAGCACACCGAGAAGGTCGCGTTCCTTCCTGCCGAAGGCGATGGTGGTCTGCTCGAACAGGGGGCAGGCATAGGGCGGCGCTCCCTTCGCCCAGAACGAGACCGCGCCGAGACGGGGGTTCATGCGCCCGCTGCCCCAGATGAAGGGCTCGTTGTAGCCCATGGTGTTGCCCGGACGGGTGTTGAACATGACCGCGGTGATCAGGTCGAGATCGATGCCGGTCATGTTGTCGGCGTCCGGCGGTTCGGGAATGAAGCTCATGCGGATGCCCTTGCCGAATTTAGCGTCGGGGAAATCGATCTTTCGTTCGGCGAGGGAGAGCTTTCCAGAAATCTCGATGAAGTCCTGTTCGAAGAAATCGCGGTTGTCGAACGACATGTGATAGGACACCACCGACTCCCGCAGTCCCTGCGCTCCGGCAGGGGTGGCGGTGGTGGTGAGCAGGAGCAGGATCAAGCATAGGGCTCGCAGTTTCATGGAATGCCTCGTGGTTGAGTGCTTGTTGTCATGGCATATTCGAATAGTATTTTTCGGACTTCGGGATTAAAACGAAAAGCTGTAGCTCGAGTGTGACGTCTCCCCCTCTCCCGATATCCCCTCTCCCCCTAAAGGGAGAGAGGGAGCCCGGCCCGTGGTGCTTTTCCTTCTCCCGGACGGGGG
>CAYNWJ010000119.1:4593-10172 GCA_964400815.1 uncultured bacterium | reverse complement strand
CCGCACGCTATCTGGAGGATTTCGTCCCCGGGTTCGAGGACACCCAGACCCTCGACAGGCTGGAAAACAACCTCTGGCTCTACACCTATAACTTCCGCGCACAGCCCCGCACCTCGGTGCGCGTGACCCGGGCCATCAACATCATGAACGGCTGTCTCGAACTCGTGGACAGGCTCCCCGACACCGAACCGGGAGAGAACGACCGCAGACGGGCGTACCTCCATCACAACCTGGCCATGTTCAAGGGATACGCCTTCATGAACAAGGACACCCTCGCCGATTTCACGAAAGCGATCGAGCTCCTGGAAAAGGTCAGGGCGATCGGGGCGCTCAAAGGCGAAAGCATGCTTGCCCTCGCCTACGCCAACCGTGGCAGCGAATACGAGGACCGCGGGATGATGGAGCAGGCGATCGGGGACATCTCCCGCTCCATCGCCTTATACACGGACATGCGGGCCCGCGGTGACGAATTCGATGAATACGAGCTCGCCATGAACCACCACAACCGGGCCATCGTTCTCAGCCATGAGAATGAACACGATCGGGCGATGGAGGATTTCGACATGGCGTTCGACATTCTCTCACGCCTGGTCGGGACCGGTCCCCCGGTCATGCGCGAGCGGCTGGGCAATCTGCTGGTCGGCCGGGGCAGCTATCGCGGCAACCGGGGCGATCATGAAGGCGCGGTCGGGGACATGCTCGCGGGCATCGGACAATATGAAGAGATCATCGGGAACGGTGGTGTGCTCGATGACGCCACGGTGCTTCCCTCGGCCTTGAACGCGCTGGCCATCATGAAACAGAACCTGGGACACTGGGAGCAGTCGATCGGCGACCTGGACCGCGCAGAGGATCATCTCCGCAGGCTGCGCGAGACCGATGTGCTCTATGATGACGCCCTGACCGCAGACATCCTCTTCAACCGGGCCGACGCCCGATACAACATCGGCGACTTCACCGCCGCGATCACCGACTGCACGGCGGCGCTCGACATCCGCAGGCCCCGTCTCGATGCCGGGAATGACACCACGGCCATACACATCATGAACGTTCTCGATCTGCGGGCCCGCGCATATTTCCATACGCAGGATTTCGATGCCTCGGCGGCAGATTTTACCGAATTGATCAGTATCACTGAAACCGACCACGCCGCTTCGGCCGGATATTACCTGTGGCGTGGAATCTGCAACTACAATGAAACACGCAACGAATCCGCATTCGCCGATTTCGACGCCGCGGCAACACGGTATGAATCGGCAGCCGGGGACGGCTTATCCGAAATGCACGAACAGCTCGCGAAAGCCCTTCACAACAGGGGACTCACCCTGTATCATCTGGACCGTGACACGGAAGCGGAAGAAAGCTTTCTCCGGGCGGCGGACCTGCGCGAACGCCTGCTCGACGGAGGATACGACTGCGCGGCCGATCTCGCCGAGTCCTGGTACCGTGTCTCAGACGTCCGCCTGTACACCGGCGGGAGCATCGACGATATCATGAATCCTCTCGTCCGCGCGGCGGGACTCGATGCAGCCATCCTGTCGACCATCACGTCGAACGGTTCCCTCGTGAACGCCCTCGGCGAAGAACGGTTGAAAAAAATCGCGGACGTCGCGGGAGGAGGATGACGAAAGTGCCGGACGAGAACGTTTTTTCTTGCTGAAACGCCGGTCCGGTGTGTATATTGACAACGAATTGCAAGGTTACGGGAAAACGGTGAGAAACCGTTGCGGACCCGCCGCTGTAACCGGGGACCGGCGCCGCCGAAGCCACTGTCGATCACGATGGGAAGGCGCGGCGCACGGGACGATCCGGGAGCCAGAAGACCGGCCTTGCCGAACAGGCGGACACCCCCCACGGGTATTGGGGGCATTCCCGCACAGTCAGGCTGAAAACGGCGCCCGGCTTTTTCACGAACGTGAGAAGGCCGGGTTTTTTTGTGGGGTAATATGAAGATTGCATTCGCTCTCGCTGTCATGATCGCATGGACGGCCCCGGGATTCGCACAGGAGGCGGACGTCACGCCGCGTTCCATCGAAGGCGTGGTCATCGACGAGACGGGAAGGCCCATTGCCGGGGCTGTCGTGGAATTGGAGACGATATCGCTTTCGGACACGACGGATGTCTCGGGACGGTTCATGTTCCGCTCCATAGCTCCCGGCAGTCACACGCTGACGGCGCGCAAGGAGGGTTCGCCCTACCGGCCGGCGACCCGGAAAATCGCCATATTGAACGTTTCTCCCGATCCCGTGGTGATCCTGATGGAGCAGGCGACCTATGCGGTTGACGAGGTGGTCGTCATCGGATCGTCCGAAGCCGCCGGAGAGCAGCCGGAATCGACACCCTCGCACGTGGAAGTGGTGACCCGCCCGGAGTTCGAACGCACCGCGGCCACGGTCGAGGATGTCATCGCATCGACACCGAGCGCGGCCATACGCTCCCATGGCGGGCTGGGCTCCTTTTCCGAGGTTTCCCTGCGCGGGTCCTATTCCAACCAGGTCCAGGTCTATATCGACGGCATGCTTCTGAACGAATCCGCGGGCGGTTCGGTGAACCTGGGCCTCATACCCCTGAACACCGTCGAAAGGCTGGAAATCTGGCGAAGCGGCGCGCCCGCGCAGTTCGGTGGTGACGCCGTCGGCGGTGCGATCAACATCGTGACCCGGGATTTCCGGGAGAAGAAGGCATCCGTATCCCTCGGCTACGGGTCGTTCGGCGCCCTGAAGGGACACGGCGCCGCCGGATTAGGGCCGCCGGACTCACGTCTCGTCGTCACCCTCGACGCCGCAAGGTCGCGCAACGATTTCGAATACACGAGCGACAACGGGACACCGAACAATCCCGGTGACGACTACACCGCCACCCGCCGTAACAACGAATTCCGGGCGCTCAACGGCCTGGTGAAATACCGCAGGATATTCGGGAGCGGCGTGTCTTTCGAGCTTTCCAATCACACGCTCTTCTCCCGCAAGAACTTACCCGCATCCCAGCATATCCTCGATTCCAGCGCATCCCTCGGAACGACGAAGAACCTGCTCCAGTCCCGCATCACCTGGATTCCCGCGTCGCGGTCATGGTTCGAGGCTGCTCCCACGGCCAATTACATCGTCTCGCGCGAACACTTCGAGGACCGTGACGATCACGTGGGCTGGGGCGTGCAGGACAACATCTACGAAACCGTCGTGCTGAAAGGAATGCTCCCGTGCACGGCCATGCTCGGCTCCCTCGGCACACTGTCCCTGACACCCGCGGTCTCGCGTGAGGCCTATACCCCGGACCATCGGCTGGACAGGACGACGCCCCTTGCCGGCGACCGCGAACATGCCGGCATCGTGGGGGACATCAAGCTCGAAACTCCCGGCCGCACCGTCACCATCACATCGAACATCCGGCGCGACAGGTACTACAGCACATACGAGGGCCGCGCCGGGCTCATGAACCCGGTCACCCCGAAACCGAAACACCATCATTTCACCAATCTTCAGACTGGTGTCAGGATCGAACCCCATCCGCTCCTGTCGTTCAGGTGGAATTACGGTGACAACTGGCGCGTGCCGAGCTTCTACGAGCTTTTCGGCGACAGGGGGAATGTGGTGTCACAGCCGGGACTCCGCCCCGAGCACGTGTACCGGTGGGACGCCGGAATGCGGCTGCGTGCGCCGGAATGGACCGGGCTCGGGGCCGGGCGGTTCGAGGCCGTGTATTTCGATACATCCTATCGCGATCTCATTCAATGGTATACCACCAATTACGGCTTCATCGAGCCCGCGAATGTGGCAGGCTCCCGGGTCAGGGGAACGGAGCTCATCTGGAACATGCGCCTGTTCGACGCCCTCTCCCTCCGCGGGAACTGGACCTTCCAGGAATCGGAAGTGACGGACACAAAAAAGAGCTATCACCTGGGGAAACGTCTCCCGAACAGGCCGGCGCGTTACGGGACATCCACGCTGGAATACACGCACCGCCGGGCCACGCTGTCATGGATCATCGACCACAAGGAATCCTATTTCCTCGACCGTTCCAACCAGCCCCACAAGAAATATCCGGGCAGGACCCTCCACGATGTGTGTCTCTCCATCGGGTTCCGGAACAACGAACTGACATGGCGGCTCATGGCCGAAAACATAACCGACCAAAAAACATTCGATGTCCAGGGCATGCCCAAGCCCGGACGGTCGTTCTCGATCGACCTCCGGTACGCGTTCGAATGAAAGCGAACAATGAAATCATCCATACAACAACACAACACACAAGGAGAGCCTTGAATGAAACGAATCTTCATGCTTGCCGCCATGATGCTGGTCCCGGCATCGATCGTTCACGCGGGGGTGATCATCATGACCACATCGGACTACGAGTCCGCCAACACTTCCATATACGACACCGGAAACCGGCAGCACATCCAATCGGCCCTCGGTCAGGCGGACCAGGATGTGATCGCGGACACGGATGGGGATTACGTGTATTTTCTTTCGCGCGGCCTGGGCTCCATCGCCAAGCGCACTCCCGACCTGAGCCTCGTGTGGGAATATTCCGTGGGGCCGGACAGCAATCCCTACGACATCGCGTTCACCGATTCCAGGGCCTATGTGATACGTTACGGCGTGGAGGAAATCCTGATTGTCGATCCCGCGGCGGAGGACGAGGCGTCGTTCGTCACGGGCGCGATCGACATATCCGGCTTCGACGAGGTCGGCGTCCCCGAGGCGGCGTATGGTTTCGTGCATGACGGCATGCTCTATGTTGTGTTGCAGCGCCTGAATGGCTATACTGCGGACAAGCCCGGCTATCTCCTGAAGATCGACACGGCGACGGACACCATCGTCGATCTCGACCCCGAAACCGACGGCGTGCAGGGAATCGAACTTCTGGTGAAGAATCCCATGAGTTTCTCCCTGGTGGGCCCGACGGCCTGGATATGCGGGCACGACTGGGCGGGTCAGACCGAAGGTGTCCAGACGGTGGACCTCGGCGATCCGTCCCTCGCCCAGACCATGGTCCTCGACGAGGAGACGCTCGGCATGGACATCACGGGCGTGAAGGTGTTCGACGGGACCACCGCACTCTTTTATTCGTCGGGATGGGTGCAGGAAGGCGATGTCTGGGTGCAGGTGGGCGCGGCCTACTGGTTCGATCCGGCGACGGGCGCTGTGGGCGGGGCGTTGCCCGTTCCGGCGCCGGACGGCGGCGCGGTGCTCGCGGACGGCATGGTCTATATGGGCTCGCGTGACGATGACGACTACGGGCTATACAAGATCGATCCCGCGACGAACACGCTCATCGATGACTGGCATACCGGCCTGCCGCCCACATCGATGGTGTTGGTCGGGGAGAACGGATCGACCATGGTCGATGAAGATCCGGCGGCGCCCGGGGCATTCACCGTCGAGCGTCCCCATCCCAATCCCTTCAACCCCGCGACCACCGTCACCGTCACGCTTGTGTCCGCGGGCATGACGACGGTCGAGGTGTTCAACGCCGCCGGACAGAAGATCGGCACCCTGGCGGACGCGCATCTTCCCGCCGGACGGCATGCGTTCACGTGGAACGCCGCGGGACTCTCGAACGGTGTCTATTTCATC
>CAYNWJ010000119.1:0-4583 GCA_964400815.1 uncultured bacterium | reverse complement strand
GGTGCGGCATGGCGGCGGCGCAAGGACGCTCAAGGCGGCGCTGGTCAAATAACGGGCGAACAGCGGGGGATTGCCCGCGGCCGCGCCGCCATGTTCTCCGTTCGCGAAGGAAAGGGCGAAGATGCCTTTCGGAAGACTGCATCACCTCGTGCTCATGACAATCATCGGGTGTGCCGCGGCATGCTCCGGGTGCGACGTGCGGAGAGAAGACTCCGGCAATGAAAGCGGCGGCAAGCCGGACGATGGCGGCTATCACCGTATCGTCTCCCTCGCGCCGAACATAACGGAGACCCTCTATGCCCTGGGCTGCGGAGAACGGGTCGTGGGGGTATCCCGCTTCTGCGATCATCCTCCCGAAGCCTTAGAAAAGCCGAAGGTGGGCGGCTATTTCGATCCCAATTATGAGGCTGTCGCGGCGCTCCGCCCGGACCTCGTCCTTCTCCTGCCCGAGCAATCCGGCGCACGGGAGTATCTCGACGAGCTCGGCATACCCCATGAAACGGTGAAAAACAGGACGGTCGCCCGGATCCTCGATACCATACGGCGCATCGGTGAGTTGTGCGATGCGTCGATGCGGGCCGATTCACTGGTCACGAACATCGAGACCCGCATGCGGGCCATCGCCGCCAAGACGGCGGGAAGGGAACGTCCGGCCGTGCTCATCTCCATCGGCCGCACCCTCGGCACGGGAACGCTCAAGGACGTTTACATCGCGGGGAAAGGCACCCACTACGACGAACTCATCGGGCTTGCGGGCGGGACCAACGCCTACACCGGACGCGACATACAGTATCCCCTGCTTTCCCCGGAGGGGCTTCTGCACCTGAAGCCCGACATCATCGTCGATCTCGTTCCCGGCCTCGCCGAAACGGACCGCGACAGGGAGGCGGTGCTCCGGGAATGGGAGGTCGTGCCCGGCGTACCGGCCGTTGACCGCTCACGGGTTCACATCCTCGAGGGCGGCTACACGGTCATTCCCGGGCCACGGTTCATCCTGCTTCTGGAGGACCTGGCGGAAATCATCCATCCCGAACTGTTCGAGGGACGATGAAACCCATCATCGACATCGCGGATTTTTCCTTCGCCATCGGCGATACGCGTATCCTGGATTCCGTCTCCTTCGCCGTGGAACGGGGAGAGTATGTCTCCATCATCGGGCCCAACGGCGCGGGAAAATCCACGCTCCTCAAATGCATCATGCGCATCCACCGGGGCGGTACGGGCGGCATCGCCATCGATGGTGAGGATATCGCCGGCCTGGGCCAGAAGCGGCTCGCCCGTATCATCAGCCATGTTCCCCAGGAGGACCGGGTGGACATCCCGTTCACCGTCGAGGAATTCGTCACGATGAGCCGGTATCCCCACATGAGCCCGTTCACGACGGTCCGGCCGGAAGACCGGTCCGCAGTCCGTAACGCCCTCGAAATCGCCGGCTGCACATCGTTTTCCGACCGCATGCTCGACACCCTGAGCGGAGGGGAACGGCGCACGGTCGCCATCGCCGCCGCCCTGGCGCAGAGCGGAAGGATCATGCTCCTCGACGAGCCCACCACCTTCCTCGATCCGAAGCACGAGATGGAGATTCTTTCCCTCATCCGCCGAGTCAACCGCGATGTGGGCGCCACAATCCTCTCGGTCACGCATAACATCAATCACGCCGCCGTCTACAGCGACCGTATCGGCATCATGCAGCACGGTACCATGGTCTTCTTCGGCAGGCCGGAAGAGATGATGAACAACGACGTCCTCGCCCCGGTCTATGACAGGACATTCACGTTCATTCCCCATCCCGGGACCGGTTTCCCGGTGATCATTCCGGAGGGATACGCCGAATGAGACCCCGCACCATGCTCACGCTCATCATCGCGGCCGCGGTCGCCGCCGTCGCCATCGCTCCCTTCATCGGCATGGAATCCATCACCCCCGGAATCATCCTGTCCTCTGCCGATTCCCTCGCCGCCGACATCTTCTGGAAGATCAGGACGCCGCGTGTGCTGACGGCTTTTCTCGCGGGGGCGGCGCTCTCGGTCAGCGGCATGGCCTTCCAGGCGCTGTTCCGTAACCCCCTCGCCACGCCGTTCACCCTGGGTGTTTCGAGCGGGGCGGCTTTCGGCGCGGCCCTCTATGTCAGGCTCGGGCTCGTGTTCTCGGTGTTCGCGGTTGACGGCCAGTCTGTCAGCGCCTTTCTCGGGGCGCTCACCGCCCTGGGGATCGTCTATGGCCTCACGAGGATGCGGCGGGGATTCTCAACCGCGACCATGCTCCTGGCGGGCGTGGCGGTGAGCTTCTTCTTCTCGAGCTTTCTGTTGTTCATCCAGTACACGAGCGATTTCAGCAATTCATTCCGCATCATCCGCTGGCTCATGGGAGGGCTCGAGGGGGTCGGCTACCGTCCCGTCCTCATGGTGCTTCCCACCACGGTCGCGGGGGCGGCGGTCGTGCTCTTCCTCGTCCGCGAACTGAACCTCATCTCCTTCGGCGACACCATCGCCCTCAGCAGGGGGGTGAACACCCCGCGCATCAAGACCGCCCTCTTTCTCGCGGTCTCCTTCATGGTGGGCAGCGTGGTGGCGGTTACCGGGCCCATCGGGTTCGTGGGCATGATGTCGCCCCATATCTGCCGCCTGCTCGTGGGACACGACCACCGTACACTGATGCCGGCGTCGTTCTTCTTCGGCGGGCTGTTTCTGGTGGTGTGCGATACGGTGGCGCGGACGGTCATCGCCCCGGTGGAGATTCCTGTGGGAGTCATCACCGCGCTGCTCGGCGGGCCGTTCTTCCTGTGGCTGCTCATATATGGCGGGGGAGGAAGGCGGCGTTCGGGCGGATGAAAGCTGCGATGCATGCGGGAAAACGCCCATCGATTTCCACGGCTCATCCGATCATGAAATCCGGTTATCCAGTTCGGTAAGCAACTCATGAAGCGACTCATGATTCTGCTGCACTCTGCAAAGCCCCCTTCCGTCGCTTCGCGCCACCTTCCCCCGTACCGGGAGAAGGAAAAACACAACGGGCCGGGGAGAGGGAGCGACGCCACAATCGAGCTGCAGCTTTTCGTCTGAATCCTGGGGAGGTGAAACGGGTGCTTAATTCACTTGATATCCGGATAAGGAAAAACGCGAACAATCGACACCAGGGAGGAATACATGCTTGCCATCGACGGCGGACCGAAAACGAAGACCACGCCTTTCGGAACGGGGAATCCCTTCGGAGCCCGCGAGAGAAAGGAAATCGGGGATGTCCTCGCCTCGGGCGACCTCTTCTATTTCACCGGCGGCAAAACGGAGGCGTTCACACGGGCGGCGGCGGACTATTTCGGGAAACGCTTCTGCGCCGCCGGATCGTCGGGCAGCGCCGCGGTCCACGCCGCCGTGGCGAGCCTCGGTATCGAACCGGGCGCTGAAGTGATCACCTCCCCCATCACCGACCTGGGCTCCCTGATCGGCATCCTCTACCAGAACCTCGTTCCGGTGTTCGCCGATCTCGATCCGCACACCTGCAACATGACCGCGGAAACCATAGAACGCGCCGTCACGCCCCGCACCCGCGCGATCATTGTCGTCCATCTGGCGGGGAATCCGGCCGAAATGGACGACATCCTCGCCATGGCTGACCGGCGGGGCATTCCGGCCATCGAGGATGCGGCGCAGGCCTTCAACGCCCTCCATCGGGGGAGGAAAGCGGGCACAATGGCGCCGATGGGCTGTTTCTCGACCAATTTCACGAAGCACATGAACACCGGCGAGGGCGGCCTGGTGATAACCGACGACGAAGAGCGTTATTACACCCTTCACAATTTCCTGGACAAATTCTACGACCGGCACGACCGGGGGGTGCGGCTCGAACGGCTGGCCCCCAATTACCGCATCACCGAACTCCAGAGCGCCGTGGGGATCGCACAGCTCGAAAAACTCGACGGCATCACCGGCCGCCGCAGCGAACTCGGCGAACGTCTCACCCGCCTTGTTGCGGATGTTCCGGGCATCACGCCGCCCCTCGTCCACGATCACAACAGCTCGTCTTACTGGTTCTACATGTTCAGGGTGAAGCCCGGCGGGATAACCGTGGACCGCGACCGGTTCGCCGCGGCGCTCCGCGCTGAAGGCATCCCGGCGAAAGCGGGCTATATCCCCCGTCCCGTGTATTGCGAACGGGCCTTCACCGAAAAGCGCTTCTTCCCCGGAGGCGTCTGGCCTGCGGAGGTTGTCGCCGGAAGGACATACGAATACCGCCGGGGCCTCTGCCCGGTGGCCGAGAACATCCTCGACACCGCCGTGGTTCTGCCCATGAGCGAGTTCTTCACCGATACCGACATCGACGAGACAGCCGCCGCTGTCCTGAAAGTCGCCGAAGCATACCGGAAAAAGTGACGGCCCGCACAGAAGCACGGGCCGCCTTGAAACACTGCACCGGGATCCCGGATCATTCCCCGCCCTGGCTGATGACGAAGCCCTGCGGCTGAAGACCGGTCGTGGAGGGCGTACCTGCCTTCTGCGCCAGATATGCCGAGCCGAGCTTCTCGATGTGCTCGCCGATATCATCGAAATAGTTCAAATGCTCCTGCTCCTCGTCGATGATCCGCT
>CAYNWJ010000118.1:8822-10191 GCA_964400815.1 uncultured bacterium | reverse complement strand
GGATGTGACGCGCCCATGCACGCCACGGGACCACCGGGCTCCTTCTGACCCCGCCGATCGAAATGTACCGCTACCGGACCCTCCTTCCTCACTTGGCCGGGGCGGTGGGGCAGGATACGGGCGGGGCGGCGGTCCTGGGTATTCATGCCGAAGGGCCCTTCGTCAACCGCGCCCGTAAAGGCTGCATGAGCGAGACCTGGATCCACGATCCCGATCCCGCCATGCTCGACGAGATACTCGAACTGGGCGACGGTGCGGTCGTGGAGATGACCATCGCTCCCGAACTCCCCGGAGCGCTCGACCTGATCCTGACACTGGCGAAGAACGATGTCGTCGCCTCGCTGGGCCATTCGGACGCAACGCTTTCCGATGTGCTCAGGGCTGTGGACCACGGCGCTTCGCATGTGACCCATTTCTATAATGCCATGAGCCCCATCCATCACCGTGAGCCCGGACTCGCGGGGACCGCGCTCTATTCGAACGACCTGACTGTCGAGCTGGTGGCGGACGGCTTCCATGTTCATCCCTGGATGCTGGGCATGAGCGTCCACATGAAGGGCATTGCCCGGACATGCCTGGTGACAGACGCCATGTCCGTCATGGGCCTGGAGGACGGAATCCATGAGGCCCTCGGCCGCCGTGTCCGTCTGGAGGGAGGCCGGCTGACTCTGGCTGATGACCCGTCGGTGCTCGCGGGAAGCGTGCTTTCCCTCGACCGGGCCGTGGCGAACATGATACAGATGGTGGGCTTCACCCTGCCGGACGCTGTCGCCATGGCCTCGGCCGTGCCCGCCGCGGTGCTGGGACTCGATGATCGCAAGGGGCGGATCGAGCCGGGATTCGACGCTGACATCTGCCTTCTCGACAGGCGTCATGTCAACCGCATGACCATCGTGGGCGGCGCCGTGGTGTTCGATGAGCTCGACGGAGGCGGCGATTCATGAAGAAGAACAGGAACATCGGGCGGCCCGGAAATGATTTCGACCGCAGGCGCCTCGTGAAACTCTCCCTTGTCCTGGCCCTGACGGCCTTCCTGGTCTATGCCAACAATCTCGGTCACGACTGGGCCTATGACGATCACGAATACATCGCCGGCAACGAGCTTGTTGAGCATCCCTCCCGTATCGTGGAGATCTTCACGACGACCTACCTGTACGGGGTCGATCAGGTCCAGACCGGCCTGTACCGTCCGGTGACCATCCTTTCCTATGCCCTGAACAGTGCTGTCACGGGGCTCAACCCCGGTCTCTTCCATCTGGTCAACGATGTGATCCACGCGGCGAACACGGTGCTTGCCTTCCTTGTCATCGCCATGCTCGCGGGACGGATGGACATCGACCTCGAAGACGAACCGCTGGGTACCGACGAG
>CAYNWJ010000118.1:0-8812 GCA_964400815.1 uncultured bacterium | reverse complement strand
ATCGCCTTTTTCGCGGGGCTCCTGTTCGCCGTCCACCCCGTCCACACCGAGGCGGTTGACAACGTCGTCGGGCGGGCGGAGCTGCTGGCGTTCCTTTTCACCATGCTTTCGCTGTACTGTTACCTGATCCGTGAAAGGCGTTACAGGCTGTGGTATCCCGTCTCTCTCGTCTTTTTCCTCCTGGCGCTCATGAGCAAGGAGGTGGCCGCCACACTGCCTGTGGCCGTCTTCCTTCTGGCATGGGGGGAGCGTTCCCGCGGAGAACGTGCCGGACTGAAAACGGCTGCGGCGGAGACCGGCGGTTTTCTGGCGGTGCTCGGTTTCTATCTCATCGTCCGCCAGGTCGTCATCGTCCGCCTCGGTCCGGTGCCTCCGGTCATGATGTCAGACAATCCGATGGTCGGCATGGGTTTTCTCGAGAGGCTCCCCACCGCTCTGGCGGTGCTCTGGAGATATTTTCTTCTGCTTCTCTGGCCGGTGCGGCTTTCAGCGGACTATTCCTACAACCAGGTGCCGGTCGCCGGGTCGCTGTTCAATCTGCGGACACTGGCCGGGCTCGCCGCCGCCGCGGCGGTCATCGCCGGATTCGTCCGCTCGGCCAAACGTTCACGGACCGCCTTTACGGGGCTCGTTCTGCTCGCGCCGCCGTTTCTCGTCTTTTCGAATATTCTCTTCACGACGGGAACGATCATGGGAGAACGCCTCCTGTATACGCCCAGCCTGGGGTGGTGCCTGCTTGCGGCATGGGCCGCTTTCTTCATCATCGGCGAACGATTGAACCGTCCGTCTTTGGCCCGTTGGGCGCTCATCGTCGTGACCGTGTTGTTTGCGGGACGTACCTTCGCGCGCAATTTCGACTGGAAGGACAACGACACCATCTTCGAGAAGACCGCCGAGACAGCGCCGAACTCGGTCAAGACCAGCTACAATTACGCGCTCGTCCTGAAACGCCGGGGCGAACTGGACCGGGCCATCAATTGGTACCAGCGCGCGGTAGACATCTGGCCGGGACATCAGAACGCCTGGTTCAACCTGGCGAACGCGCTCCGTGAACGGGGTAAACTCCGGGAGGCTGTCGGGGCCTACAGGAAGGCGATCGAACTGCTTCCCGACGACACCGGCGCAATGCACAATCTCGCCCTGACCTACCGTGAGCTGAACGAGCCGGAAAACGCGGTCGCCACATTCCGCCGTATTCTCCTCACGCGGCCCAACGACCTGTCGGTGTATACCAACATCGCCATAACCTGGGCGTCCGCGGGAGAATATGAACGGGCGCTCGAGATTTTCGAACAGATCGCCGAGGCCAATCCGGAGGACGGCGGCGCCATGGCCAATATCGCCAACACCTGGGTCGCCCTTGGAGATTCGACGAAGGCGGAGACATACTATCGGCGGGCAATGGAGCTTTCTCCCCGGAATCCCGCCCCCTTCAACGCCATGCTGGCCCTCCATCTCAACCGGGGCCGGTTCGAAGATGCCCGTTTGCTGGCCGCCGAGATGCGCAACAGGAACATCCCGATCATGCGGACGCTGGCGGACAAGCTCGCCGAGTGACGCGAGTGTATGGACCGTCACATGAAGCGGCCGGACGGATTCGCGGACTGTCGCGGCGGGGCACCATATTTGCCGATACACCAATCATTCATGAATGCGGAGGAATCACATGACATTTGAAGATATCATTGCGGGACGCAAGGTGCTCGTCACCGACGGCGCGTGGGGAACGGAGCTGGCCAAGAAGGGCCTGGGCGCGGAGCTGGGCTGTCCCGAACTCCTGAATGTTGACAACACCGGCCCGCTGCTCGAGGTGGGGAAATCATATGTCGGGGCCGGGTCCGACATCATCCTCACCAACACCTTCGGCGGTAACCCGTTCAAGCTGAAGAAATACGGTCTCGACGAGCGCCTGGAGGAGCTGAACGAGGCGGGCGTCCGTGTGTCGAAGGAGGCCGCCGGAAAGGACTGCCGGGTGTTCGGTTCCATCGGACCCACGGGTGAATTCCTCGCGCCGCTGGGGCTGGTGACCGAGGAGGAGATGATCGAGGCGCTGGCGCGGCAGGTCCGGGCCTTCGTCAGGGGAGGCGCAGACGCCGTGCTCTGCGAGACCATGACCGATCTGGGCGAGATCACCTGCGCCATCCGGGCGGTGAAGGACAATTCCGATCTGCCCGTGGTCTGTTCCATGACCTATGACAAGGGCGCAAAGGAATACGCCACCATGATGGGCGTCAAACCCGAACAGGCCGCCGAGGCCCTGGAAAAGGCGGGCGCAGCGGCGGTGGGCGCCAACTGCGGCTCCGGCATCGACGACATGATCGAGATCGCCCGCCTCCTGAAACCGGCCACCTCGCTTCCGATCTGGTGCAAGCCCAACGCCGGCCTGCCCGAACTGGTGGGCGATCAGACCGTCTACCGCGAGACACCGGAAGAGATGGCCGAAAAGGCCCGAACACTCATCGGGGATGTGGGCGTGACCTTCATCGGCGGCTGCTGCGGCACGACCCCGGCGCATATCGCCACACTCCGTGCGGTGGTGGACGAGCTCGCCTGAACGAAAGGAGCGATACGATGACAACCGGCGCCATGACGGCGGAAGAGCGGCTGCTGGCGGTGCTCGCGGGAAAGCCCGTGGACCGTCCGCCGGTCTCACTCTACGAGATCGACGGGTTCAGCACGCGCTATTCGCCGGACCATCCCAGCTACCGCCGTATCCGGGACTTCGTCCGGCGGCACTGCGACAACATGGTCATGGAGATGCCGGACATACCCGGTCCGCTGGGATTCCTCTTCACCGGCTGCGAAGAGGGGACGGTGCGCCGGGAGACGAGCATGGACGGCCCGGACGAGGTCACCGTCACCACCATCGAGACACCGAAGGGTCCGCTTTCGACCACCACGCGCCGCAACGCCGACGCGTACACGGTTTGGACCACCGAATTCCTGGTGAAGGACGCGGCCGACGCCGAACGTCTGCTGTCCCTCGAATACATCCCCGCACAACCGTCCATGGAGCGCTTTGAGGCGGTGCGGGGTGAGCTTCACGGCCGGGGGATCATGATGCCGGACATCCACGATCCCATGGTGATGGCGGCCACGGTCATGGAGTTCAACACCTACATGCTCCTCATGACCCTGGAACGGAAGACTTTCCGCGCCCTCCTGGACATGTTCGCCGGGCGGGTCCATGACTGGCTGGACGCGGTGCTTGCGATGGACGGCGGACCGCTCTTCAGGATCGTGGGGCCCGAGCTCTGCACGCCGCCCTACATGCCGCCGGAGCTCTTCCGGGAATTCGTGGTGGACTACGACACGCCGTTCATCGAGAAGATCCACCGCGCCGGGAAGTTCGCCCGCCTCCACAGCCACGGGAACATCGCGAAAGTCGCCGATATGATCATCGGGATGGAACCGGACGCCCTCGACCCCCTCGAGGAGCCGCCCGGCGGGGACATGGCCTTCGACGAGGCCGTGCGCCTCCTCGGCCCCCACATGTGCCTCATGGGCAACATCCAGGAGGCCATGTTCGAACTGCATACCCCCGAAGAGGTGGCCGCCGAAACCCGCCGTATCCTCGACATCGGGGCGCCTTCCGGCCGGTTCGTCCTCATGCCCACCGCCACGCCCATCACCGTGCCCCTGCCCTCGCGGGTGGAGGAATGCGTGTTCGCGTTCCTGGAGACGGGGCTGTCGGGATCATGACGCATCCTCCCGCCTCTTCGCTGGTTCTTCATGAGAAGGGGTGGCTTACTGGCAGGAACTCATGCCGGAGCGAATCCCGATTAATGCGCGAGCGGGTGTGGGAGCGGGAGTGGTCCGAAGGGCCGGGGACAAGGTGATGATCCGGGGATCAGCCGGCGGGTCGTTCATTCTGTTTCATCTGTGTAATCCGTTGTGAATTCATCATGCAAACATTCACCGAAAGGATCGGCACATGAGCGAAAACTTCTTCGATCTCACGGGCCGCGTGGCGATCGTGACGGGCTCGGCGCGCGGACTGGGCAGTTACTGCGCGAAGGCCCTCGCCCGCGCAGGCGCAGACATCGTTCTCACCAGCCGTAAACCAGAGTCCCTCGAACCGGTGGCGGAGGAAATCCGCGCCCTGGGACGCAGGGTGCTTCCCTTGGCCCTCGACGTACGCGAACAGGCGAGCATCGAGGCGATGGCGGAAACGGCCTTCGCCGAGTTCGGCCAAATCGACATTCTGGTCAACAACGCCGGATGCAACATCCGCAAGCCGGCCGAGGAGGTGACCTGGGACGACTGGAACCGGGTGCTCGACACCAATCTCCGTGGGCCGTTCTTCTGCGCCCGGGCCTGCGCGAAGAAGATGATCCCCAGACGGTACGGGAGGATCATCAACATCGGCTCGGTCACCTCCGTGTTCGGGTATGCGGGTATTTCGCCCTATTGCGCGAGCAAAGGCGGGGTCAAGCAGCTCACCATGAGCCTGGCGGACGACTGGGGTATCCATGGCATCACGGTCAACTGTCTCGCGCCGGGATGGTTCCGCACCGAGCTCAACAAGGAGCTCTACGATCAGGAGGAGTGGGTCGAGTATCTCACCGACCGCATACCCCTCAAACGGCCCGGCAAGCCCCATGACCTGGACGGCGCCGTGGTGTTCATGGCCAGCGAGGCCAGTGAATACATGACCGGCCAGTGCGTGCTGGTGGACGGCGGCATATCCACGGGGGCGACGCGGGCCACGGTGGAGAAGCGGCGTATACCGGAATGAGCTCAGGGGAAACCAGTGACGGCGGATTGAGCCGCATCGGGAATCAACCAACAGGAAAGGCGGCGGCATGGAAATCAGCGGCAAAACGGCAATAGTAACGGGCGGAACGAAGGGAATCGGCGCGGCGACGGCGATCATGCTGGCGGAGCAGGGCGCCGATGTGACGATCACCGGGAGGCATGACGACGACGAGGCGAAAGAGGTGAAGGCCGCCGTCGAGAAGACCGGCCGACGCTGCCTGATGGTCGTGGCTGACATGGGAGACGCCGATGCGGGCGGAACCGTCGTCGATGCGACGGTCGAAGCGTTTGGCCGGGTGGACATGCTTTTCAGCAATGCCGGCGGTCCGGCCCCGGGCGGCATCCTCGAAATCACTCCGGAGGACTGGATGAAGGCCTTCGACGTCCATGTGCACGCCGCCTATCATCTCGTGCGCGCCGCCCTGCCTCACATGAAGCAGCAGGGTGAAGGGGCCATCGTTCTCATGTCGTCGGTCGCGGGCATCGCCGCCGGACCGGGATCGATCTGTTACGGGGTCGTCAAGGGGGCGATACAGCAGTTCACCCGCTCCCTCGCCCGTGAGCTGGGAGATTTCAATATCCGTGTCAACACCGTGGCGCCCGGCATCATCCGCACCCGTTTCCATGCGAACATGACCGCCGAAAGCAAGAAACACAATATCGAAAACCGCATCCCCATACACCGGGAGGGAACGCCCCGCGATGTGGCCGAAGCAGTGGTCTTCCTCATGCGAAACGAGTTCATGACCGGGGAGAACATCACCATCGACGGCGGCATGACCATGAGAATAGGATAGGCAGCGGCCGTGCGGATCCTTCCCGCATGAAAATGCGAAACGCCGGGTTTTTTTCGCCCGGCGTTTTGGTATGTCAGCAATGTTCCGCTCGGCTCACTTCACTGTCAGCGGGCTCGGGAGGATGGGAAGCATGGGGGTGTATTCACGTTTTTCACGCTTGACCTCGAGTTCCTCCAGGAGCACATGGCGGGGAACCACGAAGGAAGCGGGAATGCCCGAATTCCATCCCGACGCCGCAAGAAGATTGGCGGCGAACCGGTCTTCCGAGACACCCGCGATGTGCCTGATGGCGCTCAGGCTGACCGGGCCCAGGTCCACCGATCTGAGCGGTGTTTCCGTGCCGTCCTCCACCGAGACCTTGAAGACGGCCAGCGGTTCGGTGAGGCTTCCCTCCCCGCCGCCATAGGTCATGGTCATCCGCACCATGGGATCGTAGTAGGACGCCCCCGTGGCGCGCGGCTTGAGCTTGCGGACGATGATACCGTAATCCACCCCTTCGTCCCGGGCCCGCCTGAGCAGTTCCTCCCTCAGTTCCTTCTTCGACTTTCCAACCGAGCTTTCAACCGATATCACACCGGGACCCAGGGCGCTGGAGGTCCAGCTTCCACCGCCGATGAGGGGGCGCTGGTGACCGTTCGACTCCCGTGCCTTGAGGGTGGGTGTCCGGTTGTTGAGCAGGGTCTTCAGGATGCCGTTCTCGACGAGGGCCAGCTCTTCGGGGGGACGGACTCCCTCGGTGTCGACGGTGAAGGCGCCGATGAGCTTCGTGCCATCGAAACGGTCCAGGCCGGGGATGGCCCTGATGGAGAGGTCGCGGGAAATGATGCGGCGTTCCATGCGGTCCTCGAGGGTGTCGTCACCGCTGCGGTAGCCGAATCCTGCGGTGTTGGCGGTGATGGGACGCCGTGACGCGATCAGGCCGTTCCCGCCGCTGAACAGCCGTTGCGAGAAGAACTCCGCCGCCGCCTGGTCCTCGAAGAGCACCGGCCCGAAATATGAATCGTCGAACACCTCCGCCTCACGAAGCGACGTCAGGTATTCGGCCATGGCGGCGGCCTCCTCCCTGATGACCGATACCGGCGGGAGATCACCGGGCGTGGAGGCGTGCCATGACAGGTTGTCGTTCAGGGGCTCGCCGTCCACCGCCTGGGTGTAGGCGTTCACCTGGATGGTGGCGAGTGTCAGGGGCTGTATGATCTCGGTGCCTTCGCTGTTGATGAACAGCATGTCCCCCCGGTACAGGAATATCCTCGTCTGGGAGGAGTATATGCCGGGATAGTCGAGAAAGACGGACGATATGTCACGGGCCGCCCGTTCCCAGCGCTCGGGCTCCATGTCGAAATTCACCGGCGGGGCGGTTTCCCTGAACACGGGCGCACGGCTGAAATCGTCGAGCTCCGTTTCCTCTGTGGGGGTCTGCTGTTTGAGCGCGGCTTTTTTGTGCTCGAACAGCTCCACGGCGCTCTTGTAGGTGTTGTCGGTTACCACCCACAGCGCCCGGCGAATGCCGTAATAGTCATTCTCCAGCGGCAGGGCGGCGGAAGCATGGATCATCGAGGAACGCGCGCTGCTGCCCGATCCCTGGAAATTCTCGTCGTTCAGCGAATAGTCCCCCACCATCACGCGGACGTTGTGGTTGCGGCCGGGTGTGATCTCCGAGCGAATGACGGTCCCCAGCCCCGCGGTTATCTCCATGGCGGTCACGTCGTATATCGTGTAGCTGATGAAGAACGGCCGCTCCATGTTGTCGAGGGCCAGGCGCGAAATGTTCCTGTCGAGCTCGTCACGCATGGCCCGCATGATCACATCGCGGGATTCGCTGTCCGCGGCGGCCACGGGAACGGGTCCCGGCGCCGCGAGCGACACTGTCGTCACGACTGCGAGCACAAGGGTCGTAATCCATCGATCACATGCTTTTCCTGCGGTGATGTTCATCGGATGCACACTCTCAGAAATTCGTGTCCAGATCGGGCCGCGGGAGAATGGGCGGCCGTTCCTGGGACTTGGTTTTCTTCTGGACCTCGACCTGGCTCACCAGGATCGGGGGCGATATGGCCGAGACCGGGACGGAACCGGATTCCGCTCCGCAGAGGCCGTGGAATATCTCGCTCTCGTCACCCGCTTCCGTGATCATGGAGAACATGACCAGCGGCGTTCCCACCAGGTCCACGCCGCGCACGAGCTCGTCCGGCCTGCCGTCGGTGTAGACTTTGTAGACGATTGTCGGCTGGAGGTTGAAGACATTGGGAATGGTCCGGCCGGTGAAGGTGAACCCCCCGGTGATGTCATCGAAGAGCAGGCCGAAGGGACGGTCCTGCTCGCGGCAGAGCGCGATGAGCCGTTCCCGGAGTTCGTCGAACGAGAGGGGATCGGTCGTTTCCACGATCATGTTCGACTGGCGCGATACCGGGTCGCGGCCCGCCTGCGCCCGCCCGTGGCCGTTGGAGACGGGAAAGTTCTCGATGGGCGAGCGCGACATGAGAAAGTCCTTGAGCACACCGTTCTTGACCACTTCCACACGCCGCCCCCGAACTCCTTCGTCGTCAAAGGCGTATGAGCCCATGAGCGGTTCGCCCTGAAAGGTTTTCAGGGAGGGGTCGAAGGTGATGCTCATGTGATCGGGCAGGATCGGGTCGCCGACGTGCTTCTTGAAGGTCTGTCCGTCGGTCTCGCTCTTCTGGCGGTGTCCCTCCACGCGGTGGCCGAGGATCTCGTGGAAAAACACACCTGCGGCGCGTCCGGAGAGGATCGCGGGCCCGGTATACGGCTCCACGATGGGGGCATCCCTGAGAGACGCCAGCATGTCGATCATCGCGCGCGTCTCGTCGATGATCTCGTCGAGAGATGGAAGGTCTTCCGGCCTGAAGGCGAACCAGGTCCGGTAGAGGGGAAGCTCCATGCCGTCCCCGGACTTGATGAGGCCGCTGACGGTGAACCTGGAATAGAGGGCGTTCCGGGCGATGCGGGTCCCTTCGCTGGTGGCGAAGTGTTTGCGGTCGCAGCGGAATGTCATGGATGCCTGGCCGCCGTAGACGAGTTCGTTTTCGAGAAAGACCGCCGAGCATTCCTTTACCATGCGTTCCCATTCACCGCGGGAAGACAGAATGTCTGCGATCACGACCGGCTCCTCGACGAACACCGGCCGGTCCGATATCCGCGAAAAGTCAGCCGACGAATCCTCTTCCGCGACCTTGATCGCCACATTGGTCCTGACTTTCGCGAAACGGTCCACCGCCTCCCGGTATCGCCGGTTCGTT
>CAYNWJ010000117.1:0-10225 GCA_964400815.1 uncultured bacterium | reverse complement strand
TACTGGCGCTATAACGGCGGTGTGGCGACCGACCTGCTCTATCACCGGCTGGCGCCCCTCCTGATCGCCCTCGCCGGTCCGGGAGGCGCGTATCCGAAACGGGTCAACGCAACCGGCGGCCTTTTCATCAAGAAGGACGGCAGGGATGTGCCGGACGTGTTCATGATGACGGTCGATTATCCCGACGAATATACCATTTTCCTCGAGAGCGTTCTGACCAACGACACCCAGATCCCCATCCGTATTCACGGCCAGTACGGGACCATCGTGTTCGACGGCAGGCCGAACATGGAGTCGAACGGCGACTTCAAGGAAGAGTTCCGGGAGATGAACGACGGCTATGACGAGGTGACCGTGCACGTGGAGGACGGCCGCGACCTGGAGGGCAATTTCATCGACGCCATCCGCGAGGGCGCCCGTCTTCACTGCAATGTGGATCTGGGATGCACGACCATGGTCGCCATCAAGATGGCGGTCGAAAGCTACCGTCAGGGCCGCACCATGCTCTGGGACGCGGAAAACGAGAAAGTCGTGCCCGCGTGATTCGGCCGCTTCGGCCTTCATGGGGAACGACACTCAAACGGGGAGCAATCGATGGCGGACAATACGGAAAAAAACGCCCTTTCACGGAGGGGTTTTCTGAAAACGACGGCGGCCGGTGCGGCGCTCGGGCTCACCATGCCGTCCCGGGTGCTCGGCGCGAACGATCACGTCAATTTCGGCGTCATCGGCACGGGCGGCAGGGGAACGGGCCTTCTCCGCAACCTCGTACAGCGGAGCGGCGAGGAGAACATCAGTGTTCCGGCTGTCTGCGACGTGTTCAGGAAACGCCTCACCGCTGCCGAGGAGATCAGCGGCGGAACGGGGCACATGGACTATCGCAGGGTGCTCGATGACAACGACATCGATGTTGTTCTCATTGCCACGCCCGATCACTGGCACTCGAAGATTTGCATAGAGGCCATGGAGGCGGGCAAGGACGTCTATTGCGAAAAGCCCCTGACCCTCACCTGCGAACAGGCTGTCGAGGTCCGCGACGCGGTCAGGCGAACCAACCGGGTGCTCCAGGTCGGTCCCCAGCGGACGGCCCAGGACAAATACTGGATCGCGAAGGACATGATCGCCGGCGGCCGTCTGGGCAAGGTCACCTGGGCCCAGGGCAGCTGGAACCGCAACAACCGGGGCCGGAGTGTGTTCGGCACGACCAGCCGGCGCGACGACCCCGTCGGCCCCCACATGGACGGCGAAAACTACATCGACTGGGACATGTGGCTCGGGCACGAATGGGGCCTGGCGCCGCGTGTTCCCTGGAATCCCAACCGGTTCTTCTATTTCAGGGGCTACTGGGACTATAACGGCGGTGTGGCGACCGACCTGCTCTACCACTTCCTGGCCCCGCTCCTGCTCGCCATCACGGGGGAGAGGGGAGAGTATCCGTCGCGGGTGACCGGAAACGGCGGCCTCTACGACAACGAAGACGGCCGCGAAGTGCCCGATGTCTTCATGATGACCGTGGACTATCCGAGCAGATTCACGGTCCAGATGGAAAGCGTGCTGACGAACGAATTCTCCCGGCCGACGCGGATTTACGGGCGTTACGGCACCATGGAGTTCACCGAGAGCACCTCCCACATCGACGTTCAGTCGACCGGCACCTTCATCGACAAGTTCCGCGAGATGAACGACGGGTTCGCCTCCATCACCGTGCCGCCGGACGGCGGGCGGCGCGACATGCTCGGGAATTTCATCGACGTGGTCAGGGAGGGTGGACAGCTCAACTGCAATGTCGATCTGGGCGCGGCCACCATGGTCGCCATCAAGATGGGTGTCGAGAGCTACCGGAGAAGCAAAACCATGGTCTGGGACGCCGACAGCGAACAGGCGAAAGAGGCCTGATCACCCATTGGCTTCCAGCCCGGAACCGGTGTGATCGCGACACTGCGGAAAAGAGAATGACACGTGAACGATAAACCGAACAGCAAGGAGAGACGGCAATGACTCCCATGAAACCCTCGCGTCGGACCTTCATCAAGTCCGCGGCGGCGGCGGGCGCAGTGACCATAGGCGGTCTCGCGCCTTCCAGCGTTCTCGGTGCGAACGACCGCGTTCGGATCGCCCTCATCGGCGCCGGCGGCATGGGCAGGGGACACCTGAACAACCTCCTGAGGAACAGCGGGGAGGACAACATCAGGGTGGCCTCCGTCTGCGATGTGTATCAGCGCCGCCTGGACCAGGCGGAAAAAATGTGCGTCGATGCCGGCTATACCGCAGACCCCTGTCTCGACTACCGCAAGATCATCGACCGTAACGATATCGATGCGGTGCTCATCGCCACGCCCGACCATTGGCACGCAAAAATGGCCATCGACGCCATGGAATCGGGCAAGCACGTCTACCTGGAAAAGCCCATGACGCTCGACTGCGAGCAGGCCATCCAGGTCCGGGACACCGTGCGGCGTACGAACATGGTGCTCCAGGTCGGTCCCCAGTACACCTCCGAGGACCAGTACTGGCAGGCGAATGAAATGATCCGCGCGGGCAAGGTGGGCAAGGTCACCTGGGCCCAGGGATCGTACAACCGCAATGTCAGAGGCGGCGCGTTCAACCGGTGGTTCAAGATCGACGAGACCGCAGGCCCAAGCATGCCCGGTGAGGATTATGTGGACTGGGACATGTGGCTCGGCCACGAGTGGGGCCTCGCTCCGAGGATCCCCTGGAACCCCGAGCATTTCTTCCGTTTCAGGAAATATTTCCAGTACAACGGCGGCGTGGCGACCGATCTGCTCTATCACATTCTCGCCCCGCTCCTGATCGCCATCACGGGCGAAAACGGCGAGTATCCGCGGCGCGTGAACGCGGGCGGCGGGCTCTATGTCCTCAAGGACGAACGCGACATCCCCGATGTGTTCTGCATGAACGTTGACTACCCGAGCGAGTTCTCGGTGAACCTGACGAGCATCCTGACCAACAACACCCAGCGGCCCACGCGGATCTATGCCCGGTACGCCACCCTGGACCTCTCGAACCACACCAACGCCGTGCTCACCGGCAATGGTGACTTCGTGAAGGAGTTCCGCGAGCAGTTCGACGGGTACAACGAGGTGGAGGTCAACGCCGAACGCACCCACGGCAGCCACGAAATGATGGAAAGGAACTTCCTCGACGCCATCAGGACGGGGGCGAAGCTCTATTGCAATGCCGAACTCGGCTGCGCGACCATGATCGCCATCAAGATGGGTGTCGAGTCCTATCGCCGTAACAAAACCCTCATCTGGGATGCCGAAAAGGAACAGGTGGTGGCCTGACAAACGGACGATGCGGGGAACTCCCGCATGAAATGCGCGTGTAAACCAGTGAAAGCATCGCGGGCCCCCCGAAACGATATATGGAGGTGAATCAATCGTGCAGGAAGAAACCATGAACAACGGCCGTGAAGAGAAAAACGGCAGCGGCATCGGACGCCGGGACATCCTCAAGGGGCTTGTTACGGTGCCGATACTGGGTGTTTTCGCCAAGAAGCTCCTCGACAAGAGGAAATACGACGCCCGCAAGAAGGCAGCCATCATGTCCGAGCTCGGCCTGGACGGCGACGCTTCCACGATTCTCGCGTCGAATCCGCTCAAGGCCACCTCGAAGGAACTGCGTGTCGGCGTCATAGGCTTAGGCAGCCGCGGGGAATATCTCATGCGCGCCCTCGGCTATGCCCACCCCACGTGGCTGGAGAGCATGAAGCAGGCGTCACTGGAGAATTCCAGCGACCGGCGCTACCAGGACTTCCTGAACCAGGACGACCTGAATATCGTGGTCACCGGCATCTGCGACGTGTTCGACATCAGGGCGGAAAACGCCATGGAGGCGGTCAAGAGCGATGTCAATCCCGCCCGCCGGTTCACGGAGGTCAAGCGATACCGCAACTACAAACAGATGCTCGACAGTCCGGATGTCGATGCTGTCATCATCGCAACACCCGAACACTGGCACGCTCAGATGACCCTGGACGCCGCAAAGGCCGGTAAGCATGTCTATCTCGAAAAACCCTTCTCCAAGACCATCCCCGAAGCCTATGAGATCCGCGACACGATCAGGGATACGGGCGTCAAGTTCCAGCTCGGCCACCAGGGGAGGCAGACGGACGCCTACATGATGGCCCGCGAAGTGGTCAATCGCGGCATACTCGGCAAACTCTCCCTCGTCTCTGTCACGACCAACCGGAACGATCCCAACGGCGCGTGGGTCTATCCCATCCATCCCGAGGCGTCGCCGATGAACATCGATCTCAGGCAGTTCATGGGAAACACGCCGCGCAAGCCGCCCTCGGTCATGATGAAGCGGTTCTTCCGGTGGAGACTGTGGTACGATTACGGTACGGGGCTCTCCGGGGACCTCTTCACCCACGAGTACGATTCGATCAACATGATCCTCGATCTGGGCATCCCCAAGAGCGCCATGGCGTCCGGCGGCATCTACTATTACCAGGACGGCCGCGAGGTGCCCGATGTATACCAGGCGGTGTACGAGTATCCGGACCGCGAGCTCACCCTCATGTATTCGGCGACACTGGCAAGCAACACCAACCGCGGAAAGCTTCTCATGGGCCATGACGCCGTGCTTGACCTGGGTCAGCTCCACGCCAGCGCCATGTCGGTGACCGCCGATTCGGGCTCGACGCGATACAAGGAGAAGATCGAGAACGGCATCATCGACACGTCGCTTCCCATGTTCACCTACACACCGGGCTCAAAGGGGCTCGACGCGGTGACATCGGCGACGGAGAAATACTTCGCCGGACGGGGGCTGCTCTACACCTACCGCGACGGAAAGCGATACGACACCACGCACCTGCACATCCTCGAGTGGCTCGAGGCCATCAGGAACAACGGCTCCACCAGCTGCGGCGCCGAACTGGGATTCCAGGAGGCGATCACCGCACACATGGGGACCCTGTCCTATCGCGAGGGACGCAGGGTGGAATGGGACCACGAGAACGACAGGCTCGTGGAGGCGTAACCGTCCGTTTCCATCGTCCGGGCAGGCGGTGTATGGACTAGCGCCGGGCTTTTGTATGGCGTCGCCATGGGAAAACGTGTATATTACTGTTTCACTGAAATTGAAAGCGTTTACGATGTTACGGTGATGCCCGTACGATTGTAACTGAGATTCAACGTCAATACAAACAGGAGTATGCATTGAAAAGAACACTTCTTGTCATTCTCACACTGGCACTGGCTGCCGCGTTGTTCGGCACGGTCGCTCCCGCCCGGGAGGCGTTCACCGACGCGGATATAGAAGCCCTCAAGGGCAAGGATCCGGACGCCGTGGCCGAGGTGCTCTACAAGCTCACTGAAATCCATGAGGCCAAGGGGGCCGGGGCGCTCAAACCCGCTGTTCCCGCCCTGCTCACGGCGCTCGAAAACGAGCTGGCGCTTCCCGAGGACGAGCGCTGGAACCTGGTCGACATCGTCAAGGTGCTCAGCCTGTCCGGCGACGACCGCGCCAAGCCGGCCCTGCTCAATATCATGAGTGTTATGTGGGGTGGCGGCAATCCCTTCACCGCCCAGGGATTTCTGGCGATGGGACCTTCCGTGGTGCCGGATATCGCCGATTCACTGGACAGCGCCAATCCCGAGACGAAGGGACGCGCGGCCCTCACACTTCACAACATGATGAAATACGACGAAAGCGGCTCATTCTTCACCGATGCGCACATGTCCCTCATCAGAAAAAATCTGCTTGAGAACCTGGACGACAAGAGCGTGAACGTCCGGATCTATTCGGTCGTGGCCATGCGGAGCTTCGGTGACCAGTCGGTCATTCCGCAGCTCGAATACATCGAAAAGAACGACGCCCACAAGGATTCCGGCGGCACCTACGAGGTCCGTATCGAAGCCACGGAAACCCTGAAGGCGCTCCGGGGTGAATAACCCACAGCAGATGGACCGGCCATGAAGAATGCCGGTGTTCGGGCGCTACGTGTCCGGACGCCGGCATTTTCGTTTATACGGCATGGTTTTTGTTTGACAATGACAGTCCGCGCCTTCTATATAATATACATGATAATGATCCCGGTTAAGATTCAAATCATCGAAAATACCATGTATACGCTCTCCGAAAACATTACGCGCACATGGATCATCAGCCGGAAGAATGGAACGTCTTTTCCGGCGAATTCACCATCGTGGAAGGGGTTCGAGGAATGAACAAACGAATGGACACGAGATGGAGGGCGCCGGTTTCGACCGTGGCGGCCGGTGTGATCCTCCTTGCCGGATTGCTTGTGGTTTCATGCGGGGGCAGGGTCGAGCTCGACGAGGATTTCCAGAAGATCCTCACCTATTCGTTCGGTGACAGCAGGGAGCCGCTTACGGTGATCGAGGACCGTGTCCGGGATTCCTTCGGCAACGGGGAACAGCGGCTTGCTCTCGAGCGGCAGTTCGCGGAAGTGCTCCGGCGGGAGGAGGCGACCTATGATTGCAGGGATTTCGCCTGCCGTCAGCTCCGCATCATGGGAACGGAGGAATCGGTCGATGCCCTGTATGACCTTCTGCTCGTCCCCGAAACCGCCGACATGGCGCGGTATGCCCTCCAGGAGAACATGTCCGAAGATGCGGGGAAAGCCCTGCGCAAAGCCCTCGGGAAGACCGACGGTGCGGTTCTCGTGGGCGTCGTGAATTCCATCGGCGAACGCGGGGACGAACAGGCCGTGGACGACCTCGGGAAACTCGCTTCGGGAACCGGGGATGTCGCCGCCGCCGCCCGTGAGGCCCTCGCGAAAATCCGTGGACAATAACCGCTCCGCCGGAGGAATGACGCCATGAAGCAGACAGGACATATCGGAAGAAGAAGCTTTCTCAGGACAGCGTCGGCGGCGGTCGCGGCACCCGTGATCGTGCCGTCGAGCGTATTCGGCCAGACCGCCCCAAGCAACCGTTTCACCCTCGGCAGCATCGGCATGGGGAACATGGGCACGACAAACACGAAGGGCTTTCTGGAACGTGACGATGTCCAGGTGGTGGCCGTGTGCGATCTCGATGACGCCCGGCTCGAGGAGGCGAAAAAGCTCGTCGAGGACACCTATGCCGAAAAGACCGGCGCGGGCGCCTATTCCGGCTGCGACGCCATTCACGATTTCCGCGATCTCATCGGCCGCACTGACATCGACCTGGTGACCATCGCCGTCCCGGACCACTGGCACGCCATCCCGGCCATCTTGGCCGCCAACGCCAAAAAGGACATCTACGCCGAAAAACCCCTTGCCCGCACCATCCGTGAGGGACGAGCCATATGCGACGCCGTGAAGCGGAACGGTGTTGTCTGGCAGACGGGAAGCTGGCAGCGGTCGCGCCGGCAGTTCCATCAGGCCTGCGAACTGGTGCGCAACGGAAAGATCGGCGGACTCACCGAGGTCCATGTCGGCCTGCCCACGGGAACCCCCATTGAGCCCCAGCCTGAAATGCCGGTGCCTGAGGGATTCGATTATGATTTCTGGCTCGGCCCTTCTCCATGGGCGCCCTATACGGAGAAACGCTGTCACTGGAATTTTCGCTGGATCAAGGACTATTCCGGCGGCCAGCTCACAGACTGGGCCGGGCACCACTGCGACATCGCCCACTGGGGCATGGACATGGAACGCACCGGCCCGGTGACAATCGAAGGCGAGGGCGTTTATCCCCGCGACGGGCTCTGGGACGCGGTCATAGAATACGATTTCGTCTGCACCTACAAAAACGGTCTCAGGCTGCGCGTGGCGAACAGGGAGAAAATTCCCATGGGCGCCAAGTTCATCGGCACAGAGGGCTGGGTCTATGTGAACCGTCAGGGCATCGACGCCGAGCCCAAGTCGCTCCTGACAACGGTCACCGCGCCGGACGAGATCCATCTCTATCGCTCGACGAACCACTACGCCAATTTCATCGACTGCGTCCGCAGCCGTGAGGAGACCATCACGCCCGTGGAGGTCGCCCAGCGCTCCATAAGCGTGGGGCACCTCGGCGACATCGCCATGCAGCTCGGCCGCACATTGAACTGGGATCCCGGCCGTGAACGCTTCGTGAACGATCCCGAGGCCGACCGGTGCCTCTTCAGGTCGTTCAGGAGCCCCTGGCGGCTTCCGGTGTGACGGCCTCTCCGCATGCGGGCGGATGCGGCGTACCGTATTGGGCGGTCCTGCCTGAGATGGGGTGGATGCATACGGCGGCGGACGCAATCTCGTTTCAAACATCTGCCTGACGGTGGATGAAATGACGATATCTTTGCCTCCAATTATTATAATCAAGTAGAATAATACACTTTAAACTTTTAGGGCGATTCAATGACACATGCAGACAACCTCAAACGCAGGAGCTTCCTCGCGCTCGCGGCAGCCGGAACGGGCGCACTCGCCGATTCCGGAACAGCCCGGGCCGCGGACCGCACTGCCGACAGTTTCGAACCTCTCGATGAGAGCGACACCCTGCCGATGAGTGAAAGCGCGCGCAGGGATATCCTCGACAACGCACGCGGGATCGGCGTCGACCAGGAGTATCTCTATGGAAGCTGTTCCCGCTCGAGCGTCGCCGCCCTGGAAAAGGCGCTGCCTTTCATGCCCGAGGACGGGACCCTCGTCAGGGCGGCCAGCTGTGTCGACGGGGGAGCGACACCGACAAAGGAGGCGAGCTGCGGCGCATTCACCGGGAGCGGCATGGTCATCGGCTATGTCTGCGGACCGGAGGGACGCGGGAGGGCGACGGTCGCTCATGAGCTGATGAACGATCTCCACGGAAGATTCGTGGAGGAATGGGGCGGCGTCCTGTGCAAAGATGTGCGGGCAGCGGCGGACGGGAAATGCGCGGGCGTGGTCGGCTCGGCCGTGTCATGGACGGCGGAATTGCTGCTCGACCGCTTTGCCGTGGATGGATGATATTCCGGGCGCGGTAAGATCAACGACAAGTAGTGAGAATATCACGATTAACGGTGACATGACGGGAGGATGGTATGAACAGAAAACTCAGAATGGGAATGATCGGTGGAGGCATCGATTCCTTTATCGGTGCCGTGCACCGCATGGCGGCGACTCTCGACGGCGAATGCGAGCTTGTGTGCGGGGCCTTCAGCAGCACACCCGGGCGTTCTCTCGAATCGGGGCGGGCGCTGTATCTGCCGGATGACCGCATCTATGGCGACTATGAGGAGATGATCGACAGGGAGAAAGCGCTTCCGGAAGGGGAGCGTATGGATTTCGTCTGCATCGCCACCCCGAACCATCTTCACTTCGCGCCGGCGAAACTGGCCCTCGAGAACGGTTTTCCGGTCATGTGCGACAAGCCCATGACCTACAGCCTCGCCGAGGCGAAGGAGCTCAGGGACATCGTGGAGAGTACCGGCCTTCTCTTCGGTCTCACCCACAACTACACCGGTTATCCCATGGTCAAGGAAGCCCGCGACATGGTGGCACGCGGGGACCTGGGGGACATCCGCAAGATCGTGGTGGAATATCCCCAGGGATGGCTCGCGACCAGGCTCGAGGCCACGGACCACAAGCAGGCCGCCTGGCGCACCGATCCCAAGCGTTCCGGCATCGCCAACTGTATGGGTGACATCGGAACCCACGCCGAGAACCTGTGCGAATACATCACCGGCCTCAAAATATCCGAACTCTGCGCCGATCTCACCACCTTCATCGAGGGACGGCGGCTCGAGGACGACGGCAACGTTCTTCTCCGCCTGGAAAACGGCGCACGGGGCGTGCTCCACGCCAGCCAGATCTGCGTGGGAGAGGAGAATCCCCTCAATATCCGCGTGTATGGTGAAAAGGGCGGGCTCGCCTGGCACCAGATGGAACCGAACACCCTCGTCGTCCGCTGGCTCGACAAACCCATGCAGATATTCCGCACCGGCGGCGGCTATCTTTCCGAACGCTCCCTCGCCAACACCCGGATTCCCATGGGACATCCCGAGGGATTCATCGAGGCCTTCGCCAATCTCTACCGCAACTTCATCCTGGCGCTCAAGGCGAAGCTCGACGGCAGAAAACCGGACCCGGCGCACATGGATTTCCCGTCGGTGGACGACGGTGTCCGGGGGATGGCGTTCATCGAGACGGTGGTGGAATCGAGCACGGCCGACACCAAATGGACCGCTTTCAAATCGTGACATAATAGGGGAGGACAGGACATGACCACGCTCAAGGGACCGGGGCTTTTCCTCGCCCAGTTCATGGGGGACAGCCCGCCGTTCGATACACTCGAAA
>CAYNWJ010000116.1:4106-10271 GCA_964400815.1 uncultured bacterium | reverse complement strand
CTCTCCCCCAGAAGGGAGAGAGGGAGCCCGGCCCGTGGTGCTTTTCCTTCTCCCGGACGGGGGAAGGTGGCGCGAAGCGACGGATGGGGGCTTTGCAGAGAACATCTGAATTATGCGTTGCTTGCTGATCTGGATAGCTGGTTTTCTCCGATACGTGCAGGAGGCCTCCCGATCGTGCCTATCCAGTCCCGTCTCATGCCGCATGTCATACCGATGCCGTGATGCCGGCCCCGTGTCAGTCCCCGCTCAAAAGATCGCCCAGGACCCCCGCACCGCCGCGCCTGACCTCGCCCTTGGAGCCCATGCCCGCGGAGTGTACGACACGGTCGGCAAGCCGTGAGAAGGGAAGGGTCTGGAGATAGACGGTCCCCGGCCCGGTGAGATGCGCATAGAACAGCCCCTCGCCGCCGAAGAGCATGGTCTTCACGCCCTTGATCATGCGGATGTCATAGTCCACCGAGCGTTCGAAGGCAACCAGGCAGCCGGTGTCCACATCCAGGCTCTGGCCCTGTCCGAGATTGTGCTTGAGCACCGTGCCGCCGGCGTGGATGAACGCCAGTCCTTCGCCGGACAGCTTCTGCAGGATGAATCCCTCGCCGCCGAAGAACCCCGCCCCCAGCCGCTTCGTGAACGCGACCTCGATCTCGATTCCCCGGGCGCTGCACAGGTAGGCGTCACGCTGGCAGAGCATGGGCCCGGTTTCCCCCAGGTCGAGGGGGAGGATCTTGCCGGGATAGGGTGCGGCGAAGGATACATGGCGCTTGGCGGATCCCTCGTTCACGAAGGTCACCACAAAGAATGATTCGCCGCCGATCATGCGCTTGAAACCGCCGAATACGCCTCCCTGCATCTCGGTCTTCATTTCGACGCCGCTCTCCATGAACATCATGGACCCGGCCTCGGCCTGCACCGTCTCGCCGGGGTCAAGCGCGACGATCACCGCCTGCATGTCGTCGCCCACGAGCTTGTATTCGATCCTGTCGGCCATGGGAACGCTCCCTGTTTTTTTGAGGATTTCTCGGTTATATCTTCGGCATGGGGCCGGTCTTGTGGTGTTTCATGTCATCGCTGCGCGTGTGCGTTCTTGCCGCGCACGTTTCAATCCAGGCGTATCCGGTACACATGTTCCTCCAGCGGTCCGAAATCATCGCAGAATCCGCCGTTCTCCGCCCGAATGGTCCGGTCCTCGTCCACCACCTCCACGACCGCGCCGCCGGAAAGGCCTGCGACACCGATCACGGCTTTCCCGCCGCGGGGAGAGATGTTCTCGTGCTGCGCGACCTTCGCCGCGTTCTCTCCCAGATCGGTGTTCTGGGCGAAGAGATACAGGTCGCCGTCGAGCTCGGTCGTCTTCACATGGCAGGAAAGGCCGCCGTCCATGACCATTCTCACCGCGCGGGATGACGGCGGCGCGAGGATGGCCGGGGCGAGCCGGGTGAGCTGTCCGTTCAGCCGCCGGAGTTCGGTCCGCATTTCCTCCGTGGGCGAGAACTCCTTGAAATCCGGCCGCCAGCGGTGGGTGAAATATCCGATGGCCGTGGCCCCGGAAATGACCGCGCCCCATGTCTCGAACCGCGTGTGCACGGGGAGGACGTCGAGCTGGAGATCGAAGGACACCCACTTGCTCCCCTTGTGGGTTTCGATCCAGGCGTAGACGGGTGTGTTTCCGCCCGCGAGGTCCACGAGCTGTCGGGTGCCGGTCAGGGGATAGTCGAGCCATGCCGGGCGGTTCCAGCCGTAGACCGGATAGATGTCGAAGCCGGCCGCGTCGCAGTTTGCGAGGAATGCGGGATAGTATTCCATCTGTTCCATCGTTGAATACCGGTTCGTGAACTCCCGCATGAAATGGGCGGTGAAGGTCATGAACACGGGTCGGCCGGAGGGATCATTCCGTTTGATCCGCGCATAATTTTCCGCCGTTTCCACCGGTGCCGTCCGCGGCGTCCAGCGGGTCGAATCGTCCTCCGCGCGGCGGGGCATGTCCGGTTCGTCGCCGTGAATCCACCCGAGGAGGCCGGGGTGGTGCGAAGCGGCGGTGTCGAAATGCACCACGGCGTATCCCCCGTTCTCACGGGCGGCGGCGCACTGGTCCACCGCCGGAACACCGCTCTGGTTTCCGCAGAAGGTGTTGAATCCCAGGCTCCTGAGGAGGGGAAAGATGTCCGGTGACTGGAGCCAGGACATGATCGGGAAGAAGGGTTCGCCGTTGACCAGTATCACGCGGTTCTGGCCGGTCTCCACGGTTTCGATGGGCGGGAGCGGCTGCTGTGCGTCCGGCGCGGCGGGCGTGAAGACGAGAAGGGCGATGGCTGCAATGATGGCATGGGGACGTCTCATGGAGTTTCCTTTTCAGTACGGGGCGTGTCCGGCATCATGTTCGTTCCCCCGACGGTTTACAGCTGTCACGGTTCACTCCCCCGCCACCCGGAAATCGGACAGCACCGCCGACACCGGTATGTTGGCCGTCCTTCCCTGCAGATCGAGCGCCCAGGGATAGCTTTCCCCGGTGCACCAGAGCGAGAGCACGCCCGTCGACGCCCCGTCCAGGCGGAGCCCGGAGACCGTGCAGCGCGACGGATCGCCGGCAACCTCGAAGGATGCGGCGGCAGGACCGTCGTTCCAGCGGGCCTCGATGGTGCGGGGCGAGGACGCTTCTGCGGTGAAGGAGACGGTGAAATCAACGGGGTCGTCCGAGAGGTTGATCGCGGAAATCCTCCCGCCCTGACGCAGGAGCCTGACCAGACGGCTGCTGTCGGCTACGGGGTAGTAGAAGGTGGCCGTGGTGTCGATGAGCGCGGAGCCCCACCCGAAGGGCGTGATGACATCCTGGCCCTCCAGCATCTCCGGCGCCTGCTCGAAGGGACTCGTGTAGTCGAAGACGAGGGCCACGGGGCTTGGTTCGGCGGTGATCTCGTAGAGATCGGCGAAGGTGTAGTCATAGGGGCCCGCAAATTCCTCTGTGGGGCTTCTGTCGCAGGAATATACCTTCCGGACACCGTCCACGGACTCGTCGAGGAACCCCGGCGCCGGGAAGGAGACGAAGCGCACGGTCTGGGTTCCGATGTACCAGTGGTAGGTGAGATGACTGATGCCGAGCCATCTGAGGGCTGAGAGATTGGCGTACTCCTGCGCCTCGAGGGGGACCTGCATGCGCTCGTAGAAGGGCCTGATGCGCTCCGGCACCCGCGAGAGGCTGAAATAGGGATTGAAGAGCGGCTTTTTGTGATGGGTCTGGTAATAGACATAGCCCTGATAGAGATTGCCCCGGAAACGCCTGAGGGGGACCTCGATGAGCTTCGCGTCCTCCGGCAGGTCGCGGACGGCGTCATAGAGGGTCGGGTTTTCGGAGAGATCGACCGAGAGCGCCGGGGGAACGATGGTGTATTCGAAGAGCATGACCACGGCGACGGCCGCGGTGAAGGCCGCGCGGTTCCCCGCTCGCGAGAGGGCCCCGCGTTCGAGGACGGACGCCGCTCCCATCCCCATGAGCCCCGCCACACACATCTGGACGAAGACCTTGTAGATCAGGATGCGCCGGGCGAAGGAGGCGTAGAGGGAATGTATGATCCCCGAGGGCGTGGGGATGCCCACAAGGCTCGGCCCCAGTGTGGAGACGAAGGCCACGGCCCCGGCGGCGATGAAGATCCAGGCGTATCTGCTCTTCCTGTTCTTGTAAGCGCCGATTGCGGCGAGGACGAGCGCCGCGTATCCCAGGTATGCCACGAAGCTGTCGGGGTCCTTGCCGGGGCGTTTCGTGTTCCAGTAGGATTCCTTGATGTCGCCCTTGAGAAAGGCGCTTCTGGGATGGGGGACCAGGTAGTCGGCGGGCTTGAGGGCCAGCTCCCTGAGCTGTTCGGTGGTCCGCTGGACACTCGATGCATATTCGCCGCCTCCGACGACGGTGGTGTAGTAGACGAGGAAGACGGCGACGACGACCGCGAACACCGTTCCGATCCTGATCCATCCCGGAAGGGACGCCCGCGATGTCACATCGCTCACCAGGCCGGCGAAACCCCGCCCCCCGCGCACCGCCCGCCACACCGCCATGACCGCGAGCACCGTCACCGTGTGGACCGGCAGGAACACGAGATAATAGGGCATGGCGAGGACGATGTTGAGCGTGAGGAACACGCCGGCGAGAATGGCGTTCCGCCAGGTGCGGTCCTCGACGAAGCGGATGACGAACAGGGTGTAGAGGGGGATCCAGGCCACCTGGGTGGAATCGAAGGTGGTGTACGACCGGACGAGCATGTTCGGGCAGAAGGCATAGGCCATGCCCGCAAGCAGCGAGGCTGCGGCGCTCTTCGTGACGTGTTTGGCCAGGAAAAACATACCCATCGCGGCGGCGACGAGGTTGAAGAGGATGGTGAAGTTACGGCTGAAAAGGTGCCCGAAGACCAGGGTGACGGGGATCTGCACGAAGCCGGTCAGGTTGACCAGGTTCATCCGCGATCCGAAGGGCGCCGCGAAGAGGGGCGTGTCGAGCGTGATGCGCCCCAGTTCGGAGAGGGCGTATTTCATGGCCCAGAAATAATAGTGGATGTTGGCGAACATGTCGGTGGACGCGTGATCGTAGGGACCGTACACCGAACTGTTCATTTTGAATGCCAGGGGGAAGGTGAGCAGCATGGCGGTCGCGGTGTAGGCCGCGAATGCCAGCCATGCGGATTTGACCTTCATGCGCCCGCCCGACGGGGCTTTCTCCGGTCTTTCGGATTGTGCCGTCTTCTTCTTTTTCGCCATGCCGACTCCGTTTTTCCTTGGTATGCTCTCTTCCCGCGGACCGTTTCCCGCGGCGGCGGGTTTCCGTCACATCAGCCGTGGATCTTCACGCCGACCTTCCGGGCGGTGTCGTCGATGTGCTTCTTCGACGGCGGATACTGCTCCATGGGAAGGTGCTCGATATAGAGGACCCGGGGGCGCTTCATCCTGCTCATGCGGACGAGGTAGGTGGCGAAGTCCATCGTTCCCTCGCCGAGGGTCGCCGGTTCGAAGCTGGGCATCATGGTGTCCCATATCTTGTCCTTGGCGTGACAGTACATGATCTCCTCTCCCAGGAGGTCGAAGCACATGTTGATCAGCTCGGTCGTGCGGTAATATACGCCGGCATAGAGCATGTTCGTGGGGTCGAGGGTGACCTTGACACGGGGGTCACCCACGTCCTCGCGCAGACGCACATGTGACCGGGGTGTGTTGTTGTTGTTGCAGGAGTTGACCGCCTCGAAGGCCAGGTTGACGGAGCTTCCCGATGTTGCGCTGAGTATGTTCTTCGTGGCCTCCACCGACATGTCCCAGGTCTCGCGCGTCCAGTTGAGGGGATGGGGGCGGTCCTTGTTTTCCGGGTGGCGGCCGCCGGTGTGGGTGAGGATGAAGTCCAGTCCCAGACGGTCGGCGCACTCCACCGTCTGGATGACATGGCGCTGGTTGGCGCGGCGCTTGTCGGGGTCGGGATCGATGATGTTCACCCAGGTGTGGAGGTTATAGAACAGCACGTCGTGCTGACGGAGCGCGTCCCTGAGCTCGCGTATCTCCGAATCGGTGATGTCCAGGTCGAAGTGCCGGCTTCCCGCCTCGATGGCGGTGTACCCGGCGGCGCGGGCCTTTTCGATGGTCTCCGTATAGGGCTCGTTCCTGGTGAACCGGTATCCGGCGCAGCTCAGACGGACATGGGTGTTTCCGGGGGTCATGTCGGTTTTCAGGTTCTCCGGCGGACTCCACTGGTGGAGGAAATCCCCGCCCCAGACATCGTCCAGGTATGCCGCGTCGGCGGATGCCCCGCTCGCCCCCGCAATCATGCCGGCGGCCGCCGCTCCCGCAGTCAATGCTCCGCGCCTTGATAGCTTCCGTGCCATGGTCGCTCCCTTTCATTATATCGGTTGTCAAGCAAATAAGAATGCCGCCCTGTGTCATGACGCTCCCCTCCGGACATCGTCCTCGTCCCCCTCACAGAGGGACTCATGTACCACCGACGTCTGCTGTACCTGCCTCCCCTGTCAGGGGCAGGTGTCACCTCAGTGACGGAGGGGTTATGAAATCGTCTGCCAGTTCTGATCAAGTACTCGTGTCCTGCCATTATTATGCGTTGCTTGCTGAACCGGACAGCCGGATTCCCTTGCCTCGGGGTCTTCGGCCAAAAACTGGGCAGTCCCCGATTTTAGTATTTTC
>CAYNWJ010000116.1:0-4096 GCA_964400815.1 uncultured bacterium | reverse complement strand
TCATTATTGTTCGATGTGGAATGTTCGATCACTGAAAGGTACGTCATTTCACGCCGTGCTGTCAAGCTCCCCTTTGGGGGATTACTGTGCGCTGCGTATCCGGACGCGATGCAATCGGGCCGGCTGTTTCGGTACGGTCATGATCGACAATCTCATTGTCAACGGCGCCGGGGCTTTCTATATTGGAATATGTGCCGCCTCATACGCTCGCGTGTTCTGGTTTTCATAAGGATCACGGCTCAACAGGGAGATGACTCCATGCATACCACAGGTTCGATGTTCAGATCATGGCTCTGGGCTCTGATTCCGCTGTTTTTTGTGACTTTCCCCGCTCCGTCCGCCGGGGAACTCGAACGGCCGGAAGTCTATCCGACGGTTGCGGAGGATATAAGCGCCACGGTGTGGGCGCGCTGCGAATTCGATATGTCCTCTCCGTCGGACGCACATTCTCTGGCCTTTTTCGCCTATCAGTACCATGAAAACGATACGGATTTGACGGTGACGGTCAACGATGTCACGGTCACGGTCCCGCCGGATTCCCACCGGGGGGCTTTCCGGTGGCGCACGGTTCGCCTTCCCGGGGGCTGCCTGCGCGACGGGAAGAACGAGGTGGTGTTTTCCACCGATTCCCCGGCCACGAACACATGGGCTCTGGGTATCGAATTCGACCCCGATCCGCGGGGCAGCGCAAAATCCACCGATCGCGGTGAAAGCTGGTACAACGCCGCCCTGGGATACAACTACAGCGTCACCGGGAATTACGCCGTTCGCATCCTCGACGCAAAGGGCTCCACGATTGCCGCGCAAGCACCGGAACGGGAGGGTGAAAACGATGAGCGGCGGGTGCTTTGGGCCTCCTGGTCGCCTCCGCCGGTCCCGGAATCCCCATCCTCACTCAACATGGCGCCTTTTTCAACGGAGCTCGAATTTTCCGGGGGGGAACTCCTCGACAGCATGCGCGACGGGGGGGTGGAGATGGATTACGATGCCGGATCCGCCCGGCTCCGGCGCGGAGAGATCGTGAGCAACGAAATGGGCAACGCACAACTGAACATCGACCGCTCGCGTTTCGAGGATACGGACCCGCTCAAAACGCCCTGGTGGCTCGGGGAACAGATTTCCGATACGGTCTGGATCAGGAAGGAACTGGAGCTTGCGACGGCCGAGACCGACAGCGCATTCCTCATGTTCTATTACCAGATCAACCCCCATTCCCCGCGCAAGGGAAGCTATCTCCAGTCCGAGGGCGGTTCTACTGGTCCGCTCCATATTACCCTGAACGGCGTCTCTCTCGATCCCGTTCCCCCCGATACCGGCTGGCGCAACAGGACGGAGGACTGGCGTCTCGTGGCGTTCCCCTCCCGGCTTCTGAAACGGGGATTGAACGATATCGTCATGCACACCGATGCGCACGGTGACTGGCGCTTCGCCTATGAAAACACCACCGCATCCGATCACAGCGCCCGGAGCACCGACGCCGGCCGGACATGGGATTATGACCGTCTGGGAGAGAACGCCAACGACAATGGAGAATATCTCATCCGTTTCTGGCTCGACCGGTATAACGAGCGGGGGTGTTTATGGTCACGGCCCTTCAGCCTCGGCGGGGAGGATGAAGGCGGTTTTCTCAGAAGACTCGAGGATGTCGCCGTGCACATCGACACCGAAGGGACCTTCCCGCCCGGAACGGCGGCGCGTGTCTCGGCGCGTTTCGGCGCGGAGATCGTTCCGTCGGATGGTTCCTGGACAGAATGGGAGACAGCGGCGCCGGGCGGGAAAGGGATATTTTCCCCACGTGATGACAACCATCGTTTCATGCAATGGCGGGTGGAACTCTCGACCTCGTCACGGCTTGAAACGCCGGTGCTCACGGCGGTGCGGGCGCGTATCAGCGGACGGTGCGAGCGTAATGGCGACGGTCCGGTGAGCATCGCCGTGCTCGATAATCCGCCGCTCAGGCTGAGCAGCCTCTCACATTCCTATGATTCCTCCGACAACCACATCATGAAAACCCTCCGTGAGGCCTATCCACTCGAGGAGATCATGGCCCGGGAAAGCACGGAATACGAAGGATTCCTCAGGCTGGCCTCGCGGGTTCATGAACTGCGCTTCTATGGCCGCGAGCGTGGACGCGAACATCGTGAAACATACGGCATCGACACCAGACGGACCCACTGGTCGCCAAACAACGCGCTCTGGGCGATGAACATGTACACGCGCGGTTACGGCCACCTTGACCGTCCCTACGGCGCCCATTGCCACGATTACAACCTGGCCTTCGTGGGCTGTCTCAAGGCGCTGGGTTACATTGCGCGTCCACTGATCATGACGCGCATGATACCGCCGGGAGGCGGGCACAGCTTTCCCGAGGTGTGGTCGGGCGAATACGACAAATGGGTCTATGTGGACCCCTACAGGGGGCAGTATTATATCCGCGACGACGGTGTGCCGGTCAACACCATGGAACTCCATGAGGCCCAGTTCGACAGCACCCTGTTCAACCGTATCAGCACCGTCCGCCTCGAACGCCTGTTCGCCTCGGCCGGGGAACGGGAAAAGGACGACCGTCCCGCACGCGGCCCCTGTCCGAAAGGCTATGAATCGTTCGGCATCTGGCCGCGCTCGAATCTCATGGACGAACCCGCCCCCTATCCGATCTGGGACGGTGTCATGAGTTTCCGCTGGGACGGCCGTATCTGGTATCAGAACGCCGATGTGCGCTTCCTTCCGGAATTCAGCCGCTACACCCAGCGCAGGGACGACATTCATTGGAGCGTGAACCAGTGCTTCATCCAGCCCTATGCGTTCGATGACGGCGTATGTCTTGTGGTTTCCCATACCATGCCGAATTTCAAGACCCTGGAGTACCGCTTCGATCGGGACGGTTCCTGGCAGGCGGGGCCGCCGGTCATCACCCCGGACCTTGAGAACGGTGTCACCACCATAGAGGTCCGCGCGGTGAATGATTTCGGCCGAAAGGGCGCTCCCAGCATGATACGGCTCGTGAAAAGCTGAAGCACGGGACAACGATACCAGACACGACCCCCGCCGCTTTTCCCTGCATGCTGTGTCATCCCGAATACAGTGAGAAGTGAGTATCATCATAACAACGGAGGAAGTCATCAGAAGCATCTTTGTTTTCACGCTATCAGCGATAATCGCACTCGCAGCGCAAGCGGCGCATTCCGCGGACCGCATCGATCCGGTCGTGAAATTCGCCCTGTCATACGAGGACACCACCTTCCTGGCGGATGAGCTCATCGCCATGACCGGCATGAAGCCGCTCGAGGACCGGCATATCGATTTTCCGGAGGGCCGTTTCGGCCGGGGCATCCGCATGAATTTCATCCCCGTGATGCCCGATTCCATGGCCACATCCCTCACCGGGACCGATCTGGACATGATCACGAACCTGGTGTTCAACGTGGGCAGGCGGGTGGACAATCTCGGGTTCAATTCCCCCTTCTTCTTCGGCACGGGCAGGATCGACACACGGTATGGCGCGGTGGCGTTCTGGGTGAAGGGAACACCGCCGCTTCCGGCGCTCTTCTTCGAGCAGACCTCCATGACCTTCGGCAGGCTCGAGCGCGATCTCCTGGGGGTGGGGCTCGACGGTGACGGCCGGCTGACGGCGTATGTCCGCGACGCCCGCTATGTCCGGCACGGGATCACCGCCGAGACTGTCTGGGACGGAAGCCGCTGGAACCATGTGGTCCTGAACTGGGACCGCGCCAACGGCCTCGAGCTGTGGCTGAACGGCGAAATCGCGGCATCTTCGGATGGCGGGGACCCGTGGTTCGAGACCCTGCCGCCGGGAATATTCCGCACCCCCGCGCCCACGGTGACCTATGACGAGCTCCGCATCATGGATCGTCCCCTCGATCGTGACGAGATACGCCGTCTCATGACGGAGAACGAGGCCCCCGGTCCGGAACCGTCCGTGGTGAAGCGAACGCCAGGCGAGTCCCGGCGGCTGGCCCGGTCCAGCGGCGCCGCGGCAATGGAAACGCTGCCGGCCGCCCGGCCCGGGGAACGGACGGTGTTCGGAGAGATCAGACCGACCTTCGCGGGTGACGGGAACATTCCGGGATGGTAC
>CAYNWJ010000115.1:8435-10354 GCA_964400815.1 uncultured bacterium | reverse complement strand
AGGGTCGAGCCCGGCGGATATCGTGTCGTGGCCAACAGCGACGGCCAGTATACCGTCAGGTTCGTTTCGGCCGGGACCGGCTATACCGTTTCTGCCGGTACGCCGAATTTCGAGACGGCAAGCGTATCCGATATCACGGTGATATCCGGTGAAACCACGATCGTCGATATCGGTCTGATCAGGATTGAGACGGGCGGCCCCGTCACCACATCGGTGACCGCATCTCCCGATCCGACGGAAGGCGTCGACACGATCACCGTCGATGCGCTGGTGAGCCTGAACCAGGCGGCCAAGGCTGCTCCGTTCACTTCGGCCGGGCGAACCACACAGCTGGTGAAACCGAAGGACGGTCTCGCCAAAGCGGCAATGATCAGTGTTCTCGAAGTGGCCAACGAACATGTCGCAGCCAGTGTCGATGACACGGACGATATCGGCGAGTTCATCATCTCCACGGCGGACGGCAAGTCGCTCCTGTATCCCTATTTCTACAGCGGTGAAACGTCGGTACGCATTGATGAAGAAACGTGGACCTTCGGCGGGGATTCGGGTGAATGGACCACACCGCCCGTGATCACCGGAAACAGCGTGACGGGAACATGGCAGAAGGATGATATCGCCGTCACCATGACACTGACCATCGTCAGAAGCTCGACCACAGGCCGGTACGACACCTTCCGCATCGCCTATGAACTGGAAAACACCGGTTCGGTGAGCCATGATGTCGGTCTCTACAAGATGATGGACACGAACATCAACGGCAATGACGAGGCCCCGGTCAGCGCCGGCGACGGTTTCAACCGTAACGAGCGTCTGTTCGAGGGCGGGAATGTCCCCAACTACTGGCAGGCCTTCGAGGAGAAACCGGGCCAGACCGCGGACAAGCTTGTCGCCCAGGGCACCCTGTACGGCGGCGCCGCCGTCAAACCGGACCGTTTCTGCATCGGCGGCTGGGCCAACCTCTCGCTTGTCGATTGGGAATACACACCTGAAGGCGAATACTACGACAGCGCGGTCGGCATGTGGTGGGATCCCCTGACACTCTCCGCAGGCGCTTCGAGAACGGTCGCCACGGTGTTCGGTCTCGGCGCGGTCGAGGCTGTGGCCGGTGATCTGACGCTGGCCCTGACCTCAGTCGCCGAGCTGAGTGTCGTCGATGAGGTCCTGGTTCCCGATCCGTTCCAGGTAACCTCGCTCATCACGAATGAAACCGGCGGCGCGGCCGATGCGGTCGAGGCCGAGATTACTCTTCCCGAGGGTCTCGTTCTTGCTCCCGGTGAGACTGCTGTCAAAACGGCCGGATCACTGGCCGCCGGTGAGACGGCGCTTCTGCGCTGGTTCGTGAAACCCGTCGCCGGACCGACGGACATGACCCATGAATACAGTGTCGAGGCGCGCACCTCGTCCACGGGAATCGCTCCGGTTGCCGGCAGCAGGACGGTCTTCGTGCCCGCTCTCGACACGGCTGTCGAGCATGTGGCCGCGGCCGAGCTCTTCATCGGCGCCGATCCCGGCGAGGGCAACGGCCAGGCGATGGATGCTTCGGATGAGGCGTTCGACGAAGCGGCCGAGAATGTGACCGCGCTTGTCGATATCAGCGGACTTCCCTACGGGTATCACACGATTTTCGTCAGGGGACAGTCCTCCGACGGCGTCTGGGGACCGGCATCGTCTTACCGTATCAGGCATACCGCACCGGCAGATGCGCAGGAGGGGGTCTCCCTCGATTCAGACATCGGCGCAGCCGGCAACCAGAACACCGCCTCGCTCGAAAGCATCGGCGGCGGTGAGAAATTCGCCTTCGCCGTCTATCTCGAGGGCAACGAGACGATGCGCAGTTTCTCGGTCGATCTTCAGTGGGATGACACGAAGGCGCTCTTCCGTTCGTCGACCTCCGGAACCGATATCCCGGATGACGACTT
>CAYNWJ010000115.1:0-8425 GCA_964400815.1 uncultured bacterium | reverse complement strand
GAATGTCAACGGCATGATCGGGCTCCAGTTCGCGCCGGAACAGAATATTCTGAAAACCGGCGGAGCCAGCGTGACTTCGCTCACCGATGTCGCCGAAGCCGGCCATTTCAAGAAGACGTTCGCGAAGCTCGGCGGTGACGCCGTTACCGAACCTGCGGGCCTCCTCTTCTTCGCGGTCTTCAAGACATCGGCTGACTTTGCGTCCTCGACCGGTCTCGATGTCACGGTCACCATCAGCACCTTCGACGACCAGGGGACCGAGACGACGTTCGATGCGCAGGTGTTCTCGGTCGGCGCCGGGGAATCCTACGCTCCGCCGACCAATGTTACGGTCTCGGACGTTCCGGACGACCAGGGACACCAGCTCAGGCTGAACTGGACCCTTTCGACCGACGACGGCGAGATCACCCATTATAACATCTACCGTTCGCGCAATCCCGAGCTGACGGCGCCGGTGAGCATCGAAAGCCTCGCGTCCGTTGAGGCGCTCATGGCGGCCGAGGAGACGAGCACCATCCTGATCGCCAGCGTTCCCGGCGGCACGAACACCTATCTCGACGCCGCCGTGCCGCGCAACAGCGTTCCCTACTATTACTGGGTCGAGGCCGCTTCATCATCCGGCTCCAGCGCGAAGGCGGCCGCCGGGTATGCGACGGCGGTGGAATCGAGACCGGGACAGTTCCACGTGAGCGCTCCCTTCCCGAACCCCTTCAATCCCTCGACCACCATCGAATTCGAGGTTCCCGCGGAAACGAAAGTCAGACTCGTCATGTATGACATCCTCGGCCGCGAGATCGCCGTACTTGAGGACGGTGTGGTTTCGGCCGGCGTGCACCACGCTGTCTGGGACGGCAGGGACAAGAGCGGACAGACCGTGGGAGCGGGCGTCTATTTCTACCGCTTCTCCTCCGGCTCCTTCACCACGAACGGAAAGGTGACCTACCTCAGGTAGGAAGGAAGCCACTCCATACAAAAAAGAGGCTGTCCCCCGCGGGCGGCCTCTTTTTTTTACATCGTGGCAGGCCTCATTCCGCCGTTGCCGCCTGACAGCTTCCATCTCCACGGTTCACCGGGTAATCATGCCGGTCCTGCATGATGCGGCGGAATCGGGGAAGCATGAGACATGAACACCCGGACTGGCCGGGTGATACGCTCCCCATGTGTGGTTGCGGTGGGAAAACGCTGAAATCAGCGGGCGTGGTTCATCTGTGTCCGGAGGGAGTAGATCTGGTTCATGCAGGTTACGAAAAGTGTCGAGCCTTCGGGGCCGCCGAAGGTGCAGTGGAACGCGGGTTTGGGAAAGACGAATCCGCCGCGATAGATGCCTTCGGCTGAAAAAATCTGGATAAACCCGGATGCGGCCACATAGAGGTTGCCATCGCTGTCAACGGTCATGCCGTCCGCGAAGCTCTTCGGCGACTCGATGCCGATCTGGGTTTCATGCAGGATGAGACGGGCGAAACGGCGCTTGTTCGCGAGTGCGCCGTCGGGCATCACATCGAAAGCCCAGACATACCGGCTGGTGTCATCGTCGAGATACAGGACCGGCTCGTCCGGGCTCAGCGCGATTCCATTCGGAACGCCGAATTCATCTTCTCCGGTTACAGCCACGACATCACCGCCGGGCGCCAGATGGAAAATCCTGTTCGCCCCCGCCGTGCGCGAGAAGGAGGTTATGGTGAAATAGAGCGCTCCTTCGGAATCGCAGATCACGTCGTTCGGTGTTCCGCGGAACCGTTCGCCGTTCCATGAATCCGCCAGGGTCCCGACGGGCGCGCCGTTGCGCGTCATTTCCAGGATGCTGCGGGTTTTGGTGTCGCAGACGGCGATGTTGCCGTTGGGCAGCAGCGCTGTACCGCATGGCACGATGTCTTCATTGATCACCTCGAGCTCTCCTCCCGGTTCAATCGTGTACAGGCCGCCATAGTGCTGGTCCGAGAACAGGAGCGTTTCCCCGAGCCAGTTCGGGCCTTCCGCAAAACCGAACATGGGACCGAATCTGCCGTCGAGCACGAGGTCCGGTTCCGCGAGGGGTGCAACGATCTCGTGAAACAGCCTGACCCGTTCGAGCAGGGCCTCGTCATAACGTCTGTCGGCGGGAGCGGTGACCATGAGCATCCCGCAGCCGTCGAATCCCGTTTTCAGCGTGTGTTCCCTGCCCTTCGGAATGTACATGATGTCCTCGTGCGAGAGACGCCGCGTCGAGGAGTCCATGACAACATCCAGCGAGCCGCCGAGGATGATAATGAGTTGTTCGTGGGCTGGTGACGGTTCGTGAATCTCGGCTTCGGGTTCGATGCGGACGAAATTCAGCTGGCCGTAAAACCCCTGGACGATCTTCGCGAGCACGTCTTTCTGCGGCATGCAATATTGGAGATAGGCGAGATTGAAGATGCGTCCGGGGGGGATCGACGGTCTCGATGAAGGCTGCGGCGGACGATAGTCTTCGGGGATGGTCCCGCCGGCTTCGCGCAGGTGGCCGGGATGGACGGGCCAGTGGAATTCCAGCACCTCGGCGGTGCCCGAATCGGCTGTCAGGGCCGTGGTGGTCCCCTGCTCGTGGTAGACGATGTCGTGCTCGCGGAGTCCCAGTTTTTTGTCGCCCGCCAGACAGGTGACCGTTCCCCGCCGCACATATATCACACGGTCACCGGGCAGGGGCAGGGGCACGGTTTCCGTGTCGGGCCGTATTTCACGCCATATGGCAAGCACGTTTTCGCCCCAGAACATCCTGCCCCGGCTGTATTGGAGAAAGCGGCCGTCGGGGATTTCATAACGGTTGACCACCTCGCCGGGAGGAAATGACGGCTCGATGGCGGTCTGGGAGAAGACCGTGCGGGCATGCGGGAAAGCAAAAAGCGCGCACATGCAGAGGAGGCCGGTCCAGAGGGATCGTTTGGCTCTGTACCGGGAGTTGCCTGTGTGAATGGAGGGTTTCATGGCTGTTCATTCCAAAGGCGGCAGGGGATACTGGAATCCCCGCATCCTGGTCCTGATTCGATGGGTGCTGTCGCGGGTTGTGAGATGGAGCCACGAGTAATCATCGCCGCCGAACACGCAGTGAGACGGCTGTACCGGCAGCCTGATGATGCCGATGAAGCCGCCCGCCGGATCGAACACCTGGACACCGAGGGCGGTGGCCACGCAGAGCCTGCCCTCCGCGTCGATGGTCATGCCGTCGGCCACACTCCGCCTCTGTCCGCGCGCCAGCTGCGAATCGGGAAGACGCAGACGGGCGAAGGGACGCTTGTTCGAAAGCATGCCGTTCCCGGCCACATCGAAGGCGAACACGTATTCCTCTCCCGAACCGTTGAGAAAGAGCATGCTGTCGTCGGGTGTGAGCGCGATGCCGTTGATGTATTCCACGGCGTCGGGTTCCGTAACGCGGCTCAGCGTGCCGTCCGACGCCAGATAATAGAGCGCGGTTCCCGGCTGGCGGGGCTCCTCCTTTTTTTTGGAGGAATCGGTGAAATAGATGCCGCCCTTGCGGTCGGTGATGACGTCGTTGACGATGCCGAAGGGTTTTTCCTCGTAGGAATCGACGATTACGCCCACTTCCCTGCCCTCGGGAGTGAATTCCTTGAGGCCGATGTCGATGAGGTCGCAGACCGCCAGGTTGCCGTTCGGGAGGGGGGTGGTGCCGCAGGTCTGGACGTTTTTGTTGAGTATTACGGCGGAGCCATCGGGATATACGGCCCACAGACCGCCCTCGTCGCTGCTCCCCCATTCCTTCCAGAACTTGTAGTAGTTCGAGAAATAGAACACGCCGTCCATCCACGAGGGCCCCTCCGTGAAGGTCAGCCCCGCGGGATGCGTGTTCCCGTCGACGAGGATTTCGGCTTCGGCCGCGATGTCGAAGACTTTCCCGAACGCTCTCATGCGCTCCTCGTGCGCGCGGGCCAGAAGGGGGTTGGCGGGGCTGAACGCAGCGATGACATCGCATCCCTCCGGACCGGCCTCCCCTTCGAATGACATGCCGCTTTCGAGAATGAGCGTCGAGCCGGACGACATCCGTCCCTGACTTCCAGCCGATGTCACGTCCATTTCTCCCCGGTCGACTGTCATGATGCATTCCTCCGCGAGCGTCATCCCTGGAATGCGGACGCCCGGCATGAGTCTGAGAAAACAGAACTGGCCGAATCGTGTGGTCATCACCTGTGAATCGATACCGGGGTACGGTGTTCCATACTGGATGTCATTGCGGGGAAACACGATATCCGGTTCGATGGTAGGTTGCGATGAGGGGCGCGGCTGTGCGCTGCCATCGGGATCGACCGGCCACGATATCTCCACGACTTCGGCATCTTCGCCGGCTGATGAGAGTGTGACCTCGTTCGATCCCCGGAGATGGAGGCAGTCCGCCTTTTCCATTTCGACACTCTGCGCTCCTGTATCAACGATGACAATGCCGTCGAGTATATAGAGAACATGGTCCCCGGCGAAGGTCGTTCGCTTCAGTGACGCATTCTCCGCGATATCGAACCGTTCGATCATGCCAGCTTTGCCCCACACCGTTCTCCCCAGAACGCCGGGGGAGAGGTCGGCCACGGGAATGTCCGCCCGTTCGTGGACGATGCCGGGATCGAGACTCGGACGCGCTCCGGTGAAGGCAGTGATTACGGACGGCGCCAGACAGATGACGGCGATGGTTGTGAGCATGGCGATGGCGATTATGGCTGTGGGGGCGGTCGATTTCATGTTCCGTCAATCCTCCGTGCACCCGTCGACCGGCCTGACCGCTGAATGGTCATGGGCTCAATCGGCGGTGTTGCGCCAGTGACGGCGCGAAGAACGAATCAGCGGCTCTTCATGGTTTGAAACGGTTGGTGATGGGAATGCGCCGGTCCCTGCCGAACGCGCGGGGTGTGATCTTGACGCCCGGCGGCGCCTGCCTGCGCTTGTATTCTGAAATGTCGCAGAGCCGAACGACCCTCTGAACCGTCGCGCGATCGAATCCCAGGGCGGTAATGGCGTCCACACCCATGTTGTCCTCGATATATGCCTTCAGAATGGGGTCCAGGACTTTGTAGGGGGGAAGGCTGTCCGAATCCTTCTGGTCCGGTCTGAGTTCGGCCGAGGGCGGGCGCTTGATGATGCTTTGGGGGATGACCTCCCGTCCCGCCAGTTCGTTGAAGAGTGTGCACAGCCGGAAGACGGCGAGTTTGGGTACATCCTTGATGACGGCGAAACCACCGGCCATGTCGCCATAGAGGGTGGCGTATCCGGTCGCCATCTCGCTTTTGTTGCCGGTCGTGAGGACGAGCCACCTGAATTTGTTCGAGAGCGCCATGAGGAGGGTCCCCCTGATCCGGGCCTGGAGGTTTTCCTCGGTCACATCTTCCTCGCAGCCCGCGAATTCGCCGCCAAGCGTCTCGCAGAACTCTTCGAAAACATTCTCGATGGGGAGTTCCTTGAAACGGATTCCCAGGTTGTCGGCCAGAATCTCCGCATCGGAGCGGGTGCCGTCCGAGGTATATCGGGACGGCATGGTGACGCCCACGACATTTTCAGCTCCGAGTGCGCGTACGGCGACCGCCGCGACAAGCGTCGAGTCGATTCCTCCGGAAAGTCCGATGACCACGCTCGAAAAACCGTTTTTTCGTATGTAGTCACGGGTGCCGAGAATGAGGGCCTCGAGAATTTCCTCGTCATCGGAGAGTTCCGGTGTGTCGGGGAGCGGCTCCGTTTCCGGCTTGTCGGTATCAGACACGGGGATGGTGACTTTCGCGTCGTGATGCGGCTCGCCCGCGTCTTCGAATGTGATGTCCACGGTCAACAGGTCTTCGTTGAACAACGCGGCCTTTGCGATGCAGGCGCCGGTCCTGTCGAGAACCATTGATCCGCCGTCGAAGACCAGCTCGTCCTGTCCGCCCACGAGATTGCAATAGGCCAGGGCGAAACCGCCTTCCCGGCAGCGCCGTGCGAAAAGATCCCGCCGTTCGTGTAACTTCCCGGCGTGAAAAGGTGACGCCGAAAGGTTCAGGATGATGTCCACTCCCGAGCCGGCGCCGCACAACACGCAGTGCGGTCCGTCATCCACCCAGGTGTCCTCGCAGACGCTCAGGCCGACGGTCATGTCTCCGAGGCTGAAATAAGCCGGAGTGCCGCCGGGCTTGAAATAGCGCTTTTCATCGAAAACACCGTAATTGGGCAGAAACATCTTGTGATAGATCATCTCGGTTCCGCCCGACCTGACCAGCGCCGCGGCATTGTATATGTCGCCGGTTGATTCATCGGCGTCCACGAATCCCGTGACCGCGCATATGTTCCCCACGCGGGCGGCGAAGCGTTCGAATGCCTTCCTGCCGCTTTCGAGGAATCCGGGCCTGAGCAGCAGGTCCTCGGGAGGGTATCCCGTGATGGTGAGTTCGGGAAACAGAACGATGTCGCTCCCCAGGCTTTCCGCTTCCCGCACGGCTTCGACGGAACGGCTCACATTGCCGTCGAAATCGCCGACGGTCGTGTTGATCTGGGCAAGTGTGATGCGCAGTTTTCTCATGGTTTCAATATACGAGCCGGCGGATTGCGAATCAATTCGAATCTTCGTCTTTGACCGGCGGTGATTTTATTCGTACATTGGTATCCGTACCCCTGTTTAGAGTATGGAAAGCCGGTTATCCAGGTAAACAAGCACATTGATATTCGTCATGATACCCCCCTCCGGACTTCCTCCTCGTCCCCCTCACAGGGGGACCCATGTACCGCCTGTGTTTGCCGTACCTGCCTCCCCTGTCAGGGGAGACGCCGCCACAGTGGCGGAGGGGTTATGTAATCGATGGTCGGCTCTGATCAAATGCTCGTGTCATATCATTACAATACATTGCTTGTCGAGCTGAATGCCCGGCTATGGAAAAGATCGAGGAATACGCATGAGATCCCGCTTCGTTCACACAGTTCTTGCTCTCGCCGTGCTTGCCGCATCCGCTTCGTCAGCGCCTGACTGCGAGACCCTCACCGTCGTCTACACCGCCAATTCCAACGGCAAGCTCATGAACTGCAATTGCCCGCACGACAACTACGGCGGCCTGTCGGAGCGCGTGACACTCATGAAGGAACTGCGCGGCCGGGAGGATGAGATGCTTCTCGTGGACGCCGGCAACATGGTGGACGTCTATGGTGATTTCGAGCTCAAGGCCTCCTGTGTCGCCCGCATGATGAACATGATGGACTACGACGCGGCCGCCGCCGGACGGAACGAGATATTCCGGGGGCTCGACCGTATCAAGAACGGCATCGGGGACGCCGATTTCCCCCTCCTGTCCGCGACCATCGCCGAAAAATCCACCGGCAACAGGGCCTTCCAACCCTATACCGTCGTCACGGTCGGCGATGTGTCCGTCGCCGTTGCCGCCCTCTGCGACTCCACATGCTTCGTTCCTTCCGACACGCGCGAATACGACTACATCATCCATCCCTGGGAGCGGGAGATGGCCAAAATACTCCCTGCCCTCGAATCGTCCGATTTCATCGTCATTCTCTCCCAGATGCCTGCCGATGAGAACCGCCGTCTCCTGAAGTCATATTCGTCCGTCGATATCGTCGTCGAGGGGTACGGCAACGAGACCTACGACGAGCCCATTCCGGCGGGAAACGGGTTTATCGTTTCACCGGGGTATGGAGGACGATTCGTGGGGCTGGTGACTCTGGAAAGTGACGCCGGTAAGGTTTCAATATCCCGTTCGGAGCTCATCCCCGTGCTCGACTACCCTGAGGACTCACGGGCCCACAGGATCGTGGTCGAGTATTACCGGGACAGGAGATAGGGAGAGTCGCTGATTTCGATACGGTGTCGATGTCTGCACGGTTCTTCGATTTTTTCGCTGTACCTTCTTGTTGGGATTCCTGTTTAAACCATTCCGCATATCGTCCATCAAACCTGTGAATGAGGCCATTGCCGGAGTCGCTCAAACACAGGAGGTAGAATGATGGGACGAAGAGGAATTTACACCCTGATGCTCGCGGCGGTCGTTTCCGCCGGGCTCATGACCGCGGTCGATGCCCGGGTGGAACGGGGCAACGGTGTCAGAGGCGGATCGCCGCTTCGCATGATTGCCCGCGTGCTCGCCGACGCGGGATGTCCGCTCGAGGAAGGCCAGATCGCCGCACTGAAGGAACTGGAGCCCGGCCCCGGCATGAGTGAAACGGTCGAAGGCATCCTCACGGAGACCCAGAAGACCGCCCTCGTTGCAGCCCGTGAGGAACGCGCCGGCCGCATGAAGAGTGAGGGCGCCTTTGAAGGGATGGAAGACGGTAGGCGAAGAGATGGATCGCCGCTTCGCATGATGGCCCGCGTGCTCGCCGACGCGGGATGTCCGCTCGAGGAAGGCCAGATCGCCGCGCTGAAGGAACTGGAGCCCGGCCCCGGCATGCGTGAAACGGTCGAAGGCATCCTCACGGAGACCCAGAAGACCGCCCTCGTTGCAGC
>CAYNWJ010000114.1:7400-10359 GCA_964400815.1 uncultured bacterium | reverse complement strand
GCCGCTCCGCCCTTCCTGTGACTTTTTGCTTGACTTCCATCATAGCAGAGGGGGAGAGCGCTACAAAAACATCAGGAAACCACGCAACTACTTCGCGGGGGTGAGTTTTCTGCAAAGAATAGCACCATTCCTTCAATCGTTTTACGGACATTTCTTACTGCAAACACCGAAAGGCTGGTGAATTTTTACGATGGAAGCTGCATATTTCGAGCAACTGGACGGAACCACGGTGCAGTGCCGCCTGTGCCCGAACGAGTGTGTGATAGCCGACGGTAAGGCGGGCGCCTGCCGCATCAGGAGGAACGACGGCGGAACGCTCATGGCGAACGCCTATGGCGAGGTGGTGAGCCTGTCGGTCGATCCCATCGAGAAAAAGCCCCTCTACCATTTCCATCCCGGCAAGCCCATCCTCTCCACGGGGCCGAACGGCTGCAATTTCCGCTGCGGATTCTGCCAGAACAGCGGGATCTCCCAGGGACGGGTCCCCACGCGCCACATGGAGCCCGGCATGCTCGCGGACCTGGCTGAAAACGAAGGGTCCATCGGCGTCGCTTATACCTATACCGAGCCCTTCATCTGGTTCGAATACATCCGGGACACCGGGAAGATCGTCCGGGAGCGCGGCATGGTGAATGTCATGGTGAGCAACGGATATGTCAACGAGGCGCCCCTGCGCGAACTGCTCCCGGTCATCGACGCCATGAACGTGGATATCAAGTCCATGCGCCCGGAGTTCTATTCGACGGTCTGCGGCGGGAAGCTCGAGGATGTCCTGCGCACGGTGGAGATTGCCGCCGGAGCATGCCATGTGGAGGTGACCAATCTCGTCATCACCGGACACAACGACACGGATGACGATTTCAGGAAGCTCGCCGAGTGGATCGCCGGTGTGGACGAGACCATCCCGCTCCACTTTTCACGCTATTTCCCGCGCCACACCTTCACCGCGCCCCCCACATCCGCCGATACGCTCAGGCGCGCCCACGGGATAGCCGCAGATGTTCTTCCATACGTCTATATCGGCAACATCAGCATCGACGGCACGGTGGACACCCGGTGCCCTGCGTGCGGACACGTTCTCGTGAACAGGAGCTGCTACACCGCCGGCATCGAGGGTGTCCAGAACGGGAAATGCTCGAACTGCGGCAGGACCGTCGACATCGCGGGGGTGGACTGATCCCATGCCGCCGCGCTATTTCACACGGGCCGATATCGTTTTGATCGTTGCGCTGACGGTGCTTTCGGCCCTGAGCCTCACCGCCGTTCACGGGCTCGGCTTCGGCGGTAAGCACGCCGTGATCGAGGCGGGCGGAGTGCGGGTCATGGAGCTTCCGCTTTCGAAGGATACGGTGGAGCGGGTGGCCGGCCCCCTGGGCGAGACCGTGATCGTCGTCGAGGACGGCTCGGTCAGGATTGAGGACTCGCCCTGTCCCAACCACTATTGCAGCCGCATGGGACGGCTCAGCCACCGTGGAGAGATAGCCGTCTGCGTGCCGAACCGCGTGGTGGTGACCATCAAGGGCGGAAGCGACGACGAATCCTTCGACGGGGTGACGCAATGAGGGCGGGAAGCGAGGGAACCAGGCGGCTCGTCATGCTGTCCATGCTGGCGGCCTGCGGGCTCGTCATCTTCGTTTTCGAGTCTTTTCGTCGGTGCTTCCGTGGTTCAGGCCCGGTTTCGGCAACATAGCCACGATCCTGGCGCTGTATTTGTTCGGAGCGGGCGATGCGGTCAAGGTGACCCTGCTCAGGGTGGTGCTCGGCGCGCTGGTCCTGGGGCGGCTGTTCACGCCGGTCTTCGTGTTCGCTTTCACCGGCGGATTGGCCTCGGTCCTTGTCATGGCGGCGGTACGGAGGCGTGCGGGGGTGTTCGGGCCGGTGGGCGTCAGCGTGCTCGGCGCCGTCGCCCACAACATGACCCAGCTGGCCGTTGCGTATTTGTTGTTTGTCAAGAGCACTGAATTATTTATATTCATACCGGTGTATTGCGCCGCCGGGGTTGCGACGGGTGTGCTCACCGGCCTCCTTTCGGCCATCGTGCTCGAAAGGAGCCGTCATCGGCGAGAATCGCAATAGCCGTCAGAACCCATGCCGGCCACACCGGCATCCCATCGCATGTTGCGCGGCGGACAGCGGCGAACATTTGAACCTTTCCCCTTTCGAGGCGTCATACCAATGAAGATAGGCAAAACACGGCTCGATGTCGTTTTCGGAGACATCACCGGACAGGATACCGAAGCCATCGTGAACCCGGCGAACGACATGCTGTGGTACGGAGGCGGAGTTTCGTCCACGATACGGAAGGCCGGCGGGGAATCCCTCGAAACCGAGGCCATGGCGAAGGCTCCCGCGGAAAAAGGTTCGGCCGTGGTCACCGGAGGCGGAAACCTCTCGAGATGGATCATTCACGCGGTCATATCGGGGCAGGACCTGACCACCGGCGAGGATGTCATCGGTTCCGCCGCGGAGGCGGTCATGAAACGGGCCGACGAGATTCGATGCGCATCGCTTGCCATACCCCTCATCGACACCGCGGGGTACGGCGTCGAGATCCATGTTGCGGCCGGCATCGTCGTGGACCGGGTGGTGGATTATCTGGTACGGGAAAAAAGCCACATCGAACGGGTGGTTTTCGTCGAACACGACACGGACCTCCGGGGTGTCTACGATACGGCGCTTCACGAAAAATTCAGCAGTCACGGCCGCTGACGAACACCATGACGACAGACAATCCATGAACCATACCGATAAAAAAAAGCCGCCGCACTCGGGTCTTCTGTCACGCAGGGAGGACATGATCAACACCTGCTTCCGCTGCGGCCTGTGCAGGAGCGTGTGCCCCTCGTTCGAGGAGACCGGCCTCGAAAGCGCCTCACCCCGTGGACGGGTGCAGTTCGCCAAGGCCGTGCTGGAGGGACGGGCGGACCTGGACCGTGCGGTTGAGAAACGCATGCTCGAC
>CAYNWJ010000114.1:0-7390 GCA_964400815.1 uncultured bacterium | reverse complement strand
TGAACTGCATGCGCTGCGCTGAGGTCTGTCCCTCGGGCGTGCGGACGAACGAGATTGTCCTGGACGCCCGAGCGGACCTGGTGAAGAAGGGCCGTCTGCACCCGGTGAAGAAACTCGCCTTCAACACCGTGCTGAAAAGCCCGGCGCTCATGGCCCTCGGTGCGAGGCTGGGCGCTGTGGGGAAAAAACTGTTCTATGACGGTAGCGAGCTGATGCAGCGCTTCGTGCCGAAGATTGCGGGGATGGACGGCAAACATTTCCCGTCGCCGGCCGGCAGAAGCACCGCGTCGCGCTGGCCGGAGCGGGTCCGGCCGGATTCCGGCGATCCCGTCATGCGCGTGGGATATTTCATCGGCTGCGCGACCAATCTCATCTTTACCGAAGTGGCCGACGCGGCCATACGGGTGCTTGTCCGCAACGGCATCGAAGTGGTGATCCCCCGCGGGCAGTCGTGCTGCGGCATTCCGGTCTACACATCGGGCGATTTGGACAGCGCCCGGGGTCTGGCCGAATCGAACCGGAGGCTTTTCGACGGTATCGAAGACATCGACTGCATCGTGACGGACTGCGGTTCCTGCTCGGCCGCCCTCAAGCACGAGATCCACGAATTGATGGGTGTCGAGGGATTCCGCGTCCCGGTTTACGACATCAACGAATTCCTCGTGAATGTCATCGATATCGCCAGAGACTTCCGCGAGGTCCCCGTCAGGGCCACCTATCACGATCCCTGCCATCTCCGGCGCGGCCAGGACATTCACCGCGAGCCCCGCGAAATACTCCGCATGATACCGGGACTGGATTTCGTGGAGATGGAGGGGGCGGACCGCTGCTGCGGCGGCGCGGGAACATTCGCCTACACCCACCACGATCTGTCCCGCGAGGTGGGGGCGCGGAAGGCGGACGCCATCAGGGCCACGGAGGCCGGCTGCGTGGTGACCCCCTGCCCGTCGTGCACCATGCAGATAGCCGACCTTTTGCATCACGAAGGTATCGACATGCCCATCGTGCACCCGGTCGAGCTGCTCGACATGGCGTACGGCGCGGAAAACGAAAAACTGCCGATTCCCGCTTCAGCCGCGTCGACGGGATGATGTTTCGCTGTAAATACCAGGTACGGCGCTCCCGCCGGGTCCCGCATAAGGGCTCCGGCGCGGGCGTTTCATGAAACGAGGTACGCATGATTCAGTTACGGACATATTCCTCATCCCTGCGCTTCACGGCCGCGGTTCTCGTGCTGGCGCTGGCGGCGGTGCTTGCCGGATGCGCGGGAACGGCGCCGAAACAATCCATCAGCCCCCGCCAGCAGGCCGACCAGAAGAAGAAGGCCATGGACCTTTTCATCGAGGGGAAGGTCGCCGAAGCCAAGGAGAATTTTGCCGAGGCCATCGTGTCCTATATCGAGGCCTTCGAATACGATCCCGATTCCGAGGAGATCGCCCAGGCCATCGCCCGGGCCTTCGTGAAGGAACGCAAGGTCAGGTCGGCTCTCTCGTACGCCGGGAAAGCGGTGGACATCAACCCCGGAAACCCCCAGAACTGGCGGTTGTACCAGCAGCTTTTGCAGCTCGACGGCAGGACCGGGGAAGCGGCGGACGCCCTCGAGATGTACCTGAAGCTCTCCGACGAGAAGGATTTCAACGACATTGTCTGGCTGGCGCGCTACTATTTCGAGCTGGGAAAGAACAAGAAGGCGAAGAACCTCCTCATGTCCGTGACCGAGGAGACCCGGAGCTCCGGCGATGTGCTGGGCGCGGCGGATATGCTCGCCCGCGAGGGTTATGTGGACGAAGCGTTCGAGCTCGCCGAACACCTCGTGAAGCGTGATCCGATGGATGTCCGGGCCTGGATTTTCATGGGCGAGCTCCATGAATCGCTCCGGCAGTGGAACGAAGCGCGGGAAAGCTATAATCGCGGCCTTTTGAAGAATCCGCAGAGTGTCGATCTCATGGTCATGCTTGGCAATCTCTGCCTCGAACTGAACGACTGGGAATGCGCAATCAAGCATTTCGAGGATACTGTCGCGGCGGGCGAAACGGCGACAAAGATATCGAAAACCCTCGCCGCGCTCTATCTGTATGTGGGCAGGGAAGACGACGCAAATGACGTTATAAATGACATCAAAGAAAAGGGAGAAGACGACGCGCCCTTCTATTTCTCCCTCGGCAAGGCCATGAGCAATCTGGACCGGTACGAGGATGCGGTTGACTATTACGAGACCGGGTTCAACAAGATCGACGAGGATGTGCCGGAGCAGTTCATTCTTACCGCCTTCAGCGGGTATGCGCAGACGCTTGTTTCCCTCGGCCGGCACGAGGACGCCATAGACGCCATCCGCGAGGGCGCCTCGAAATTCGTTTCCGACAGGAGCAGCCTGAAGATTCTCGAGGCTTCCATCTATGAGGACATGAAACGGTACGAAGACGCCATCGCGGTCTATGAGTGGCTCCTGGCCTCCGATACGGAGAACATACGGTATATTCTCATGCTCGGACAGGCCTATTCCAACGCCGGACAATACGACAAGGCCATCGAGACCCTCCGCAAAGTGGGGGACATCGATCCCGACAATATCGGTTATCTGGTGCAGATAAGCATCGTCTACGACCTCGCCGGGAGGTTCGACCAGGCCGAGAAGGCCCTCGAACGCGTGCTCGAGCAGGACCCCGACAACGCACTGGCCATGAACAATCTCGCGTACATGTATATCGAGCACGATACGAAGCTCTCGAAGGCCACGGACATGGTCAAGCGCGCCCTCGAACTCGAACCCCGTAACGGCGCCTACTACGACACCCTCGGCTGGGCCTATTACAAAAAGGGCGACTACGAAAAGGCCCGGACCAACATCGAAGAGGCCCTGAAATGGGAGGACACGCCGGGACAGGGCGTGATATACGAGCATTACGGGGACATCCTGGTCAAGCTGGGAATGAAGGAAGAGGCGGCCCGCGCATACCGCCGGGCGATCGAACTGGGCGAGGACCCCGGCCGTATCGAACAGAAAATCGACGGTTTGTCACTGTGAAGAATGAAAAAACCGTAACAGCGACATTTCTTGTCGTCATAATGACCCTGCTTCTCCTTGCCGGCTGCGGCATGAAACCTGATCACGCCGCTCTCGAAGATGTCACCGTGGAAAAGGCGATTTCGGCGCTGCGTTTATACGCTCTATCCATCAGTGATTTCAAAGGTTCCGCGCTTGTGAGGGTGTCGGGAGAAGGTGCAGGTTCCGGACAGAGTGTCGGGCTTTCGATCAGGTACAAGAAACCCGACATGTTCAGGATTGTGGCGAAAGCGTTCGCGGGCCTTCCTGTCGCCGTCATGACCGCCGATGCGGATTCGGTCCTCGTCTTTTTCCCCTCCGAAAACGCCGTGGTCAACGCGCCGAGGAGCGACGGGGCGCTCAGGCGTGTGCTGCCCGGATTCGGTTTCGGTATCGACAAGCTGACGTCGGTTCTCACGGGATATCTGCCGCCGGACGAGGACATGAGCTCATTTCGCGCCTCGGTCGTGAACCGCGGTGACCGGGTGGAACTGGTTCTCGACGGTCCCGACGAGTCGCGCAGGCTCACCCTCGAGGGCGCCGATCTCCATGTCACCGAGGAAGTAATCGTCAGGGACGATGCCATCGTCTGGCGTCTCGAGGCGGCGGGATTCAGGGAGACGGATGCGGGCATATCCTTTCCACGCAGGGTTACGGTCGAAAGCGCCGGAGGCGCCGTTCAGGTCGAATTCTCCGACACCTCCTTCAACACGGGACTCGTCGAAGGGGATCTCATCTTCACACCGCCGCCGGGAGCACGGAATGTGCCGGTCCCGCTCTGAAATCATCGTTCGGCGTCATGAGGCACGGACACCGAAAACCGATCCATGGCCGCAATGAAAAAAACACCAGCCGGAAATAGAGCCCGGGAGCAATCCCCGAGAAAGACGGCCTGCGACATACTTGCCCGCATCGAGCGCGGCAAGTCCTTCGCCGACCGTATCCTCGCGGGTCCCCTCGTTGCGGGGCTCGACACCCGGGACCGTAATTTCGTGCGCGAACTCGTCCTGGGGGTCACCCGGCACAGGCTCCGCCTTGACCGTATCCTCGAAAACTGCTATAATAAATCGTTCGCATCGATGGAGGATGTGCTCAAGAACATTCTCCGGACAGGCGTATATCAGATCATGTTCATGGACGGCGTTCCGGATTTCGCTGCGGTGAACGAAAGCGTGGAGCTGGCGACCGTGGTCCGGGACAAACGGGCGGGCGGCATGGTGAACGCGCTCCTGCGCCGTTTTCTTCGCGAGGGGGAGCCGCCGTTTCCAGCGGATACCGCCGACCGCCTCGAGGTGGAATATTCCCATCCGCGCTGGCTCCTCGACCGCTGGATTGGGCTTTTCGGCCCCGTCGAGACGGAAAAAATCCTCCGCGCCGGCATGGAAAAGCACCCTGTCTTCATCCGGGCTCGGGAAGGCAGGATCGATGCCCCGGGCCTTGCGGTTGTTCTCGCAGGCGAGGGATTCCGGACCCGACCGGCGGAGGGTCCGGACGGCTATCTGGCGGTGGAGGGCGGCACGGGGCTGTTCGATACGGCGGCATTCCGGGACGGATTGTTCACATCCCAGGACCCGTCAGCGGGCATGGCGGTCCTGCTTCTTGACCCGCGGCCGGGAGAACGAGTCCTCGACCTCTGTTCTGCGCCGGGCGGAAAGGCGAGCCAGTGCGCGGAACGCATGGAGGACAGGGGGACGGTGACCGCTGTCGATCTCAACGCGAACCGTCTCAATCTTGTCCGGGAAACGGCCGAACGCATGGGGCTTTCGTCCATCGCCACCATGCGGGGTGACGCGCGCACGTTCAGCGGCCCCGGAGGGCGGCTCTTCGATCGCGTGCTGCTCGATGCGCCCTGCACGGGGACCGGCGTGTTCTCCAAGCGGCCGGACATGAAATGGCGGCTCGCGGAGGAGGATTCGGAGCGGCTGGCCGGGCTCCAGCGCGAAATGCTCGGGAACGCGGCAGGACTGGTGGCCCCGGGCGGCATGCTGGTCTACAGCACCTGCACTCTCGAGCCCGCGGAAAACGAGGATGTGGTGAAGTGGTTTCTCGACACGCATCCCGAATATACGCTTGCGGCATCGGAACGGTTCGCCGCGTTCGGGACGACCGCCGGCTGCCGTATTCTCCCGCATCATCTGTGCGGCGCCGGAGCGTTCGCCGCTCCACTACAACGGAAAAACGATGACTGACACGCGGGACGGCAAGAAGAAAACAGGGAAGAAACGCAGCGGATCGGGTATTACCCTGGTCCGGCGCGCCCTCCTGTTCATCATAAAGCACGCGGTGTTGTTCGGGCTCGCGTTTTTCACGGCCGGCATGCTCTTCATGGTGACCATGGACCAGGTGGTCATGCCCTTCTACCAGCGCTCGGGCAAGACCGTCAATCTGCCCGATATCAGGGGCAAAAGCATCGAGGAGGCCGAATCGTTCCTCCGCGCCCGCGATCTCTCCATTCGGGTGGAAAAACGCGAATATCACACCACTGTTCCGGAGAACGCGGTCTTTCTCCAGATACCCTCGCCGGGAACACCTGTCAAGCCCGGACGGGCGATACGGGTCAGAGTCTCATTGGGGTCGCAGCCCCTGACTGCGCCGGATGTGGTGGGCATGTCCCCGCGCAACGCCCGTCTGGCGATCCAGGATGCGGGGCTCACGGTGTCCGAGGAACGCTGGATACCGTCAAACGACTACCCCAACGGCATCGTGGCGGCGCAGGACCCTCCGGCGGGCAGCGAGACGCCGGCGAACGAGGGCATTCTCCTGCTGATATCGAACGGCAGGCGGGTGACCGATGTGATCATGCCGAACCTGATCAACCTGAGCCTCCCGGCGGCGCGTGACTCCCTGCTTTCGCACGGCTTCAATCTCGCCCTTCTCAGGGTGCAGAGGGAGGCGCAGCCCGATCTTCTGCCCGATACGGTCATCGAGCAGTTCCCCGATCCGAGCAGACCGGCGAACACGAACGAGGAAGTCATTCTCGTTGTATCATCCCCGGCGGAACGGACGCCGGAGGAATAGCCATCGACAACCCTTTCATCGCACCATCACACGGAAACCGACACATGGACATCAGAATCGCCCCGTCGATACTCGCAGCCGATCTGGCATGCCTCGCGGATGAGGTGGCCCGCGCGGAAGAAGGGGGATGCGACGCCTTTCACTGCGACATCATGGACTGGCATTTCGTGCCGAACCTCTCCTATGGCCCCAAGGTGGTTGCCGCCATGCGCCGCCTGACCGGCCTTCCCCTCGATGTGCACCTCATGGTGGACAATCCCGGCGACATGATCGGCGCTTTCGCGGACGCCGGCAGCGACTACATAACCATCCACACGGAAGCGCCCGGCGACATGTCGGAATTGCTCGGCGAAATCGAACGCCGCGGCGTGAAAACGGGTGTCACCATCAAGCCCGACACAACCGTTGACGCGGTGTTTCCCCACATCGGGACAGTTGATCTCGTCCTGATCATGTCGGTGTATCCCGGGTTCGGGGGACAGGAATTCATCACCGCCGCCTATGACCGAGTCCGCGCCGTGGCCGCCCGCGCGAAAGAGGAAAATCCCGATCTCGTCATCTCGGTCGACGGCGGCGTCAACTTCGAAAACGCGCCACGGCTGGCAGAGGCCGGCTGCAACTGGCTCGTGGCCGGGACCACGGTCTTCCGCGACCACGGGGCCGTGGAGAACGTCCGCCGCCTGCGCAGCGCCGCAACCGTCGCCTGACACACGGAGATGTTGCTTTTTCGGAAAAAAACCGGCATATTACAGGTTCTGCGGAGGGCTAGTCTAATTGGTAAGGCAGTGGACTTGAAATCCACCGGGCTAACTACCCTTCGGGGTTCGAGTCCCCGGCCCTCCGCCAAAGTATTGCAGGGGTTTACAGCTGATACTGTAAGCCCCTTTGTATTCCGCTCCTGTCACGTTTGTACGCATAAAAAAACCCGGCTCGTCACCGGGTTCTTTTTGGTCCTTGTTAGATGGTACACTCACGCGCGAATTGCAACTATCAGGAGGTGCTACGGAACGGAGGGACCAAAGAGCTTCCATTCCACACTCACGCGCGAATTGCAACCATACACCGTCTGCTCCGTGCCGTCCATCGTCGTTCTTCCATTCCACACTCACGCGCGAATTGCAACGCCGTAGTCACCGAGAAGGTTGAGGAGGGCGTTGACCTTCCATTCCACACTCACGCGCGAATTGCAACCCGTATCAGCTCGACAGACGGTATCATATTATTTCTCCTTCCATTCCACACTCACGCGCGAATTGCAACATACGGCGAAGAATCAGAGGTCGAGGTCGTGGAACTTCCATTCCACACTCACGCGCGAATTGCAACCCG
>CAYNWJ010000113.1:0-10375 GCA_964400815.1 uncultured bacterium | reverse complement strand
GTTCCTTGCCTCATGTGAGGGTTGTAAGCAAATTTTAAACCGGAAATTGCTGAGTCTGTTTCAATTTTTGTCCAATCTATGTCTAATGATAAAAGTAACTGACGGTAGCGTCTCGTGTCTGGTATATCAACCCCCTTATAATTTTTTATATTTATTTTTAAAAAACATTTATAATTGAGTCGCTTTATGTCGAATTGGAACTCCATCTTTATCTATATCGTCATTAGAGCATTAAGCGCGCGGTCCAAACTTGGAGACCTCATCGCTGCGCGTTCAGGGTCCCATGAACTGTCCACGAAGTCACATAGTATTTCATTGTATCTTGGGCCAATATTAGCTGCCCCTTGGGGTAGCATCTCGCGATGTAACTTTTTCCTGCCTTTTCTGCGGATCACATTTAAGAGGTGTCTCTTAGGATCATCCAATTGATCGGGTTGCATCGAAAAGTTCACCGCAGGAATACCAATGAATGCAGCCCATGCCTCATGATCTGCTATTATCCATGATTCTACTTCCCTTACAGCTACTCTAAAGATACACTGGGGCGGCAGAACCAGTTCATCACTTGTTGGAATAGAAAACCAACTTCGTATCAGTGAACAAGCGCATTCAGCAGCATCAAGATCTGTCAATATGAATGAATGAATACCACCTTTCGCCATGTTCAGAAATGCTTCACATTTGCTTTTTATAGCACAGTATCCTCCCACCACAGCGGGGAATCCGTCTCGAAAGACAAGGGAGTGCTCCATTTGGGCATTCCGTGTATCTACTAACTTGTGGGCGACAGCAGCGCTGGGAGCATCTTCAACGTATGAGAAACAGAATACATCCTCCATTTCAAATCCTTTGTACTGTTTTCCCGGTCTGTGGAAGAAGAATGTCGGCTGCTGAGAGCCCGGCTTGCATTGCCTTAATATCAGATTCCGAAGGTTGAACAATCGTCGTGGCTTCGCCTCCTTGTCCTGGCTGGAGCATCAGGAAATTACCTTCAAGGCTCTTGTTTGATAACATCACTTCACTGTGGGTACTCACAAGAATCTGACCGCCTGACTTTCTTCTCCTCTGTCGCGTCTTGTAAAGCAAGTCTGGAATTTGCTCGACAATAGCCTTGTGAAGGGATAATTCAGGTTCTTCTAAGAGAATCATCTGATTAGAGGCAAGAAGTGTCCACAGCATCGCCAGCAGCCGTAGTGTTCCATCTGAAAACTGGTCTTCTCGTTGCCACCCGGCATTTGGTCGCCAGTGATTATAGAGCATCTCGAGATGAGGTCTGCCCGTTGTCTCGTCCTTTATAAAACGCAATTGTTCAAGGTTTGGAATTACCTTCAGGAGGATATTCTCAATTGAGCGAAGGCGAAAGTCACGTGTCCGTTTTTGTGTCTGTGCAATCTCCTCCAGAAGTCCTTGGCCAAAGGGATCTGACTCCAAATGCTTCAAAGAAAGCTGGTCACTGAATTTCAGAAGCTGAGGTACAAGATGAAGATAGAGAACATCAGAAAAAAAGTTAGCCACCTCACGGTATTGGCTATTCATGTTGATCTGTTCTAAGTGCGTTTGTATTCTCCTCTCAGGGTCATTTTTATCATCTTTATCCGGACGTTCTAATAATTTCTTATCCTCGTGCCACACCTCTTCTTTAAAAACTATCGGCCGTTGCCTCCCCTTTCCTTCGTAATTGATCCTTAGCGCATAGCGCCATTCTGGCAGTTTTTCGATGGCCTGCAAATCCTCTCTAAATTCAAACTCTAACTCTACCCACGGCGGCTTACGGGCTGCTAGACTTCGTATCTTTTTCAGCCCACCACGTGTGTCGATTGCTTGCTGAAGACCGCCACCTTTGGGATTAACGATGTCTCTCATAAATCGAAAGATATCTAACAGGTTGGATTTTCCCGAAGCGTTAGGGCCGATAACATAGATCGTTTCATGGAGGTGGACATCTACATTAGTAAAGTTTCTCCAATTTCGCAGTTTCAATCTTGATATGTACATGATTATTCTCCGTAGATAATTAAAGACTCTTTATCTCTCCTGTGCATGCCAGCTACGGATCTTGCACGGCATTTGTCTCCACCTGCCAGACTTCCGTTCTATTTCCTCTCGCCGAACAATAATTATACAGTCTGCATAATACGACAAACGCAGACAATCTTTTTCCGTAAAAGAAGTTGCCGTTTCTTTTTTCGTTGTTGCATAAACCCATATATTCAAACGGTTATACTGGCAATTCCTGCTATACTCATTCTTTTTTATACAGACTGCATAAACCGGTCAAAGCCCATCAACCGGGTAATGATTCAATACATGGTGCACTATATTCATCTTAGCAAATCTTCCAAATCAATATGAAAAATAACACTGCCAAAAACAACTGTTATTGACGCACCAAATCCTACCCCTAAAAATCCCTGATTTTACAGGGATTTTTGATTGCCGTTTCGGACAGGTTTTTGACGCATTTGAATATCTATGATACACTATATACAATAATAACTGCTCATTTCAAATATGCAAGACTTTTCTATGGAGGTAAAACCATCTGGAACACGCCCGACAGGGGACAGCTTGACCAAATTCCTCGATTTTACGAAACCGAACACATCCCGGTTGAAGATAAACTCATTTACCTCCACTTCTTCATCGGCGGGTGTGCGATAGTCAAGTCCCAATTTTTCTGTAAAAACCATCTCATTGACCGCACTCATGTTGGTGCAGTGCTGTGGGAATGTGGGAAACGCCCGGCGTTTTGCAAGTGACGTGGGACGGCGTCAGGCGTTCCACGGCACGTCATTTCCACAGCATCCATCCTGAGATACCTCCGCTCCATCCATTCCTCGTTGACTTCCATGGCCAGGGCCGACATCATCCGGACACACGTTTTCATTGGGAAAGACCCGCACCACCTGTGCGAGGTGGTACATTTCATCCGTCCTGTTCTCAACCTTGTAGATATGGTGGTTTGGAAATCCTTCCGCCGCTGCAATCGATGAAGGACGATGTGTCGGCATTCCGACTGATGCATAATGACACTTTGTCGCATCTTCGCCGTATTCCGTGTTGTGCCGAATCAGAAAAAATCATCCAAAACACAATGATAATCATACGTTTGTCCGTCTGCAGCAAAAAATGGCGCGGTCTTTGCATATACATCATCGTGTCAAATATCAACACCGGCCCCGGCCGGTTCATCCGATCCGGAACACCCGATAGTGATACAGGAGCCCGCTTGTGAACATTCTGCTTGTCGACGACGATCTGTGCAGTGTATCCGCCCTGACGAACCTCTTGCAGTTCGATCACTCCGTCCGCATCGCCCGGAACGGTTTCGAGGCGCTCAGACTTTTTCGCGAAGGGGAGTTCGACCTCGTGGTTTCCGACGTGCAGATGCCGAAGATGAACGGCGTGGAGCTTCTGAAGGCCCTGTGTCATGAAAAAAGGAATATACCGATAATTCTGATGTCGGGATATTCCGATGTCCTGGATCACGAGGCGGCGGAGATGTATGGACTCACCGCCTATTTCACGAAACCGATCGACGTGGGCAGGTTCATGGAGACTCTCGCGGTGATCGAACGGGACAAACATTTGAACGACAGCCATAATCAGCGGACGGGGTAACGCACGGCTGTCGGCCCGCGCCGGACGATTGAAAAAATACACGGATAAAACAGGGGATGATACGATGGCACTTGCAGACATTATCGACAGGCTTTCCCAGGAAGCGATACTTCTCGAACCGGGAAAGGTTTCCTCCTGCGGCAAAATGCTGAGCATGCTCGAGGAGATCAATGTCCCGAGCGTCAAGGATGAGAAGGCCCGCCTCAAGAACTATCTGGAAACGATGATACTTCACGATCTCGAGGGCGGAACGGTCGATGTGGCCGATATCGTTTCCTGCGTCGAAAAGATACAGGCGACACTGCGTGACGAGGAACGCGGCGGCGCCGAAGAAGAAGACGCGTCCGGCGGAGATACCCGGGAAACCGGGGAGGATCGCGGGGAAGCCGAAACATTCGATCTCGACGATGATGATGGCGATGATGAAGAGCCGGAAGCCCCGCAAGAAGTTGAAGCTGAAATGAAGGACACCGCCGCACAGGAGGAGACGGAGCCCGATTCCGCTCCCGAACCGGCTCCTTCCGCCCAACCAGCCGCTCCGGCCGCGATTGACGAAGACGAGGAGGAGATCGTCGAGGACGTCGATCTGCTGGTCGATTTCATCGCCGAGGCGCGCGAGCATCTGGATTCCATCGAGCTAAACATGGTGGAATGGGAGCGGAGTCCGAATGACAAGGAGATCATCAATTCCATCTTCCGGCCCTTCCACACCATCAAGGGTGTCGCCGGATTTCTGAACCTGAAAAAGATAAACAAGCTTTCCCATCACCTCGAGAACCTGCTCGACGAGGCCCGGGACGGCAAGGTTACGCTCACGCCGGAGCTTTCGGATCTGGTCTTCGACGGCGTTGATGTCCTGCGCTCGATGACAGCCGCCAATGAAGCGGCGGTCGCGGAAAGCCGTCCGGCCAGATACGACATCGATTTCAACGCCTTTCTGAATCGTATCTCCCAGGTGCTGAACTCATCGAGGGTCAGCGAGGAGGATGACGATGAACCGGTGGAGAAGCCGGAACCGCTCGGCGAGATCCTCGTGAAGGAAGGAAAGATCAAGGAAGAGGACCTCAAGTCCGCCCTGGAGAAGCAGACGGCGAACGGCCAGAAGAAACCGGTCGGCGAACTGCTCGTGGAGGAGAAGAAGGTCTCGGTCCGCGATGTACGGGACGCCATCAGGAAGCAGACGGAACTCGTCAGGCCGAAGGTCGACAAGTTCATCAAGGTCGATACGACGAAAATGGACCAGCTTTTGAACACGGTCGGCGAACTGGTCATCGCCCAGAGCATGGTCCAGCACAATCCCGAGGCGCTCAAGATCACCGACCAGCGCTTCATCCGCGATATTTCCCAGCTTTCGCGGGTGACCTCGACCCTGCAGAACATCTCCATGTCCATGCGGCTTGTTCCCATCGGCGCCACCTTCCAGAAAATGAACAGGATCGTGCGCGACCTGTCCCGCAAATCCGGCAAGGAGATCAATCTCATCCTCAAGGGCGAATCCGCCGAGATCGACAGGAACATGGTCGAGGAACTCTATGACCCGCTGGTTCACATGATCCGCAATTCCTGCGACCACGGCATCAAGACTCCCGACAAGCGTGAAGCGGCCGGAAAACCGAAAGAAGGCACCATCGAGCTCAAGGCCGAGCATGCCGGCGGCAAGATCGTCATCACCATCGCCGACGACGGCGAGGGTCTCGACCGTGACAGGATCATGGCCAAGGCCCGTGAAAAAGGCATCTGGAACGAAGAGGAGCCGCCCGACAACAAGACCATCGACAATTTCATCTTCGCCGCCGGATTTTCCACCGCGCAGAAGATCACCGATGTCTCCGGCCGTGGCGTGGGAATGGATGTTGTGCGCAAGGCACTGGAAAAGCTCCACGGCACGGTGGAAATCGAATCCAATCCCGGCGTGGGGACCACCTTCATCATCAAGCTTCCGCTCACGACGGCCATCATAGACGGCATGGTCGTGCAGCTCGGCGAGCAGCGCTATATCGTCCCGACCCTGAACGTTCGCCAGCTCGTTCATCCGAAGGAGGGCGACATCAATGTGATCGTGGGCCGCGGCAAGACGGTCAAGGTGCGGGAGAACCTGCTGCCCTTGGTCAGGCTCGGCGATGTCCTGGGCGTTCAGGCCAACGCGCGCAACGGTTCCGACGGGGTGCTGGTCATCGTGGAGGACGGCGACAGGGAAGTGGCCCTGCAGGTCGATACGGTGATCGGGAAGCAGGAAGTCGTCATCAAGAACCTGGGTGAAAAGTTCAGTTCCATGCAGGGTGTGGCCGGAGGCGCCATCCTTGGTGACGGCCGTGTGGGACTGATTCTGGATATCCGAAGTCTGACTACCATCTACTGAACATTGGGACCGGCGAAGAGCGGGATTTCCGGCGCGGCCGTACGAAACAGGGGCGCGCGATTCCTGCCCGGCCTCCGCATTGCGTGAATACTCGTGAATGGACACGGCCGACAGGCACCGCCGGCGCGAAGAAGGGAAAGGGCAGAACCATGGTATTCGGGGAAACCGTTGCGGGATCGTATGACCTGACCGAAAAACAGTACAACAAACTGTCCCGGCTCATCTATGACACGGGCGGCATTCACCTGGGAGACAACAAGAAGGAGCTGGTTCACGCCCGTTTGAGCAAGGTCCTCAGGAAACGCAGCATCTCCTGCTTCGATGACTATATCTCCATCCTCGAAAACGACAGTACCGGCGAGGAGCTGGTGGGGCTTCTGGACGCCATCTCGACGAACGTCACACACTTTTTCCGCGAGAGCCAGCATTTCGATTTCCTGGTCTCACGGATTCCCGAGTTCATGGACAGAAAGGGGATGCGCATCTGGAGTGCGGGCTGTTCGAGCGGAGAGGAACCATACACTCTCGCGATCACCATGCTCGAATATTTCCCCGAGAAACAGGTCCCCCATCACAGGATCATGGCCACCGATCTGTCGACAAAGGTGCTCAACACGGCCAGGTCGGGAGTGTATCCCATGAAGTCGGTGGAAAAGATCAGCCCCGAGCTGGTCAAAAAATATTTTCTCAAGGGCAAAAACGCCCGTGAGGGCCTTGTCAGGGTGAAGAAGGAGGTGGCGCGGCTGGTCGAGTTCCGCCGTCTGAACCTCATCGAACCCATCCCATTCCGGGAGGAGTTCGACATCATTTTCTGCCGGAATGTCATGATATATTTCGACACCGCGACCAGGGAGGCCATCACGTCGAAATATTACGACGCCCTGGTTCCCGGCGGCTATCTCATCATCGGGCATTCGGAAAGCATGAACTCGTTCAAGCATAACTACCAGTATGTCCAGCCGACCATATACAGGAAGCAGGGATGATGAGCACAGCGAAACAGATCATCGTCGGGGTCGCGGACATGAAGGTTTCGAACGATCCGAATACCACCATCGTGACATATTCGCTCGGTTCCTGCCTGGGAATAGTGGTCTACGATCCGGTGGTTCAGGTGGGCGGCATGCTGCATGTCATGCTTCCCGAATCGAAGGATGAGAAAAACAAGAACGGATTCAATCCGTACAAATATGTGGATTCCGGCGTACCGCTCCTGTTCAAGGAAACTTACAAATTCGGCGCGAAAAAGAACCGCATGACGGTTGCTGTGGCGGGAGGCGCCCAGATCCTCGACGATTCGGCGTATTTCAACATCGGCAAACGGAACCTCGCCGCGCTCCGCCGCCTGTTCTGGAAAAACGGTGTGATGATCGACAAGGAACATGTCGAGGGGAACGTGGCGAGAACCGTCAGGTTCGAGGTCGGAACGGGACGGGTGGTACTTTCAATCGGAAGGGGCAAGGAGATAGAGCTATGACGGACATGAACCGGATTTACGATAAGATCGAATATCTCCCTCCTTTTCCACAGGCGATGAGCAGGGTGATGAAGCTGATGAACGACGGCTCCGCCTCCACCGATGCGGTGGCCGAGGAGCTGAAATTCGACCAGGCACTGACGACTAATGTGCTCAAGTTCTGTAATTCCAGCTATTTCGGCTTGAGGCGGACGGTTTCGAATCTCGGCGAGGCGGTGGTGTATATCGGTCTCGACGAGCTCAAGAAGATCATTCTCCGATCCGGGACGCGCCAATATTTCCAGGGTCAGAGGCCCGGATATGAAGGATATTCCGGTGAACTGTGGCGTCATGTGCTTGCGGTCTCGACTCTTGCGGACAAGATAAACGAGCTTGTGGTGGGCGCGGACAGGGATCTGCTTTCCATCGCCGCGCTGCTTCACGATGTGGGGAAGCTGGTCTTGAGCGAATTTGTTGTTGATGCGTCCGAAGAAATATTTAAATTAATCGATGAAGAGTCCCTGAGTTTCTTGGAGGCGGAGAAGAAGGTGCTCGGGGTCGATCACGGAGAGATCGGCGCCCAGATACTCGAACGCTGGAGCTTTCCCCAGGAGGTGGTCTCGGCGGTCGGGAAGCATCACAAGGAAGCCGGGCCGGATGACTCCTCGCTCGACAACATCGTCCGACTGGCCGATAATGTTTCACTGCTGATGGGATACGGGACATCGGTCGACGGTCTGGCCTATCCCGGATTCGGTGATGTCTGCCGGCAAAACGATCTGGACCATGAGGTTCTGGAACACATCATGGCCGGGGCGGTCGAGGAAATCGAAAGCATAGAAAATGACTACGGTCTCTCCGGGGAGGATCAAACGTAATGGCATTCAATATTCTCATCGTCGACGACTCCGATGTCATGCGGAGCGTCATCAAACGTGTCGTGAACCTGGCCGGTCTCGATGTGGGCGAAATTTTCGAGGCGGACAACGGTCAAACGGCCCTGTCGGTGCTCGACGAAAACTGGATCGATGTCGTCCTCAGTGACATCAACATGCCGGTCATGGATGGTGTGGAACTGCTGAAACACATCAAGCGGAACGACGCATGCTGCGACACGCCGGTCATCATGGTCAGCACAGAGGGACGGAGCAGCCGTATCGAGGAAATCATGGGGATCGGAGCGTCCGGATACATAACCAAACCCTTCAAGCCGGAAGACATCCGGCAGGTCATGAGCACAGCCCTGGGAGTGAATCTCGATGGACAATTTGCTGAGGAACCTGAAGACAGCGATTTTTAATGTGATGGAGACGATGTATTTCCTCGTTCCTGACGAGGAGAACGGTGGTGAAATCGCGGATGGCCTCACTGCATATATCGGGGTCACGGGCGCTCCCAATTATCGGCTGTCTCTGACCTTCGACCGTGAGCTCGTCAGGATGATGGCGGTCGATCTTCTGGGCGTTGACGAGGATGATCTCGATGACGACCTGGTCTACAAGTGTCTCAGCGAGACCGCAAACGTGGTCGCGGGCAACTACCTGTTGAGTTTCAGCGAAGATGAGAACAGGAACGTGACGCTGCCCTGCATGGACAGGGAGCAGGTTTTTGACGGCGGTTCATCGACTGATCCCGTGATGGTGGAAATGAGTTTCAACGGTTTTGGGGTTCATGCGGAGCTGGAATCGGTCGCCTATGACTAACGAGATTCAAAAGACCGAGTATCTGCTGGCTCCCGGGTATATCATCCTGCCGGAAAAGCCGATGCTTATTTACATGATACTCGGCTCCTCGGTTTCGGTTGTCATCGGCAACAAGAAAGCTGAAAAGAGCGGGTGCTGCCATTTCTTCCTTCCGAAGACGCCGAAGAACAAGCCGCCGCGGGCGGTCCACGGAACCGTGGCGATATTGACGCTCATCCGGCTGCTCCTGGAAAAGGGCGGTGCGATAGGCGATCTGGAGGCGCAGGTGATCGGCGGCAGCGATCTTCCCGGGCGCTCCATGGGCAGGGAAAACGCCGAGATGGCGCGGAAGATCCTCGAGAAGAAAGGCGTGCACATCGCTTCCCGCGACACCGGCGGCGACAAGGGAAGAAAGGTTATTTTCAATACGGAGAACGGCACACTGGCCGTGATCAAGGTTGACAAGATTCGTTCCGGGGACTGGTATCCCTCAGAGGAGACGGCATGATACGGGTTCTGGTGGTTGACGATTCGGCGACGGTGCGCCGTATTTTCACGCGTGAGTTGGGCAGGTATCCCGACATCGAGGTCGTGGGGGCCGCTCCCGATCCCTATGTGGCCCGTGACAAGATCGTGAAGCTCAAGCCGGACGTGGTGACCCTGGATGTGGAAATGCCCCGCATGGACGGGATCACGTTCCTCGGAAAGCTCATGAAGCATTATCCCATCCCCGTCATCATCGTCAGCTCCCTCACCAGGGACGGCGGCAAACTTTCCCTCCAGGCGATCGAGAAGGGCGCGGTGGAAGTGGTCTGCAAGCCCGGCGAGGCCTATTCCGTGGGGGACATGAGCGAACAGCTGGCCGAGAAGATCAGGGCCGCAGCGCGCGTCGACATATCGCGCTACGCCAGAAAGGATACAGCCGGGACCCAGCAGAAACCGGTCGTGCAGATGGCATCCCGGGCGCTGGCCGAGACCACCAACAAAATTCTCGCCATCGGCGCGTCCACCGGGGGCACCGAGGCGCTCAAGGAAGTGCTGACCCGCCTGCCGCGGTCCATCCCCGGAACGGTCATCGTGCAGCACATGCCGCCGAATTTCACCACTGCCTTCGCCCAGCGGCTCGACGGTCTCTGCCAGTTCGAGGTGCGTGAGGCCAGGGACGGGGACAGTGTGCGGCCGGGCCTGGCGCTCATCGCTCCCGGCAATTTTCACATGCTGCTCTCACGGAGCGGGGCGAATTATTACGTGCGGGTG
>CAYNWJ010000112.1:0-10569 GCA_964400815.1 uncultured bacterium | reverse complement strand
TGCTGAACCGGGATTTCCGGGATTACGGGATGAACCGCGATTACAATCCTGTCAATCCATACATCCCAATAATCATGGTTCAAACGGTGACGGACAGTCATCATTCGTCCATCGGCGCCATCATCGGTTGCAGGCGGTTCTGTGGTTTTCGGGAGAGTGTCCGTGAGGAAGGGCGTGTGTCAGTGGGACGTTGTTGTCAGGCTTCTCAGGCCTTCGATGAGTTCTGCATTGCCCGGATGAAAACGCATGGCGTCGCGGTAGATGTCGTCCACGCGGGCGGTCTGGCCGGTGCGGGCATAGAGAACGGCGAGGTTCTTCATCGCCTCGATGTTGCCCGGCGCCAGCGCCAGCGAACGGGAGAGGTGTGAGATCGCCTCGGCCTGTTTACCCTGGATCGCCTTGACCACGCCGAGATTGATCATGGCGTCCACATACTCGTTCCGCAGTTCGAGCGCCCGTTCGAAGCGCCCCTCCGCAGACACGTAATCTTTTTCCATGAGTGAGAGCAGACCGAGGTTGTAGTATGCTTCGGGGCTTGTGGGCTTGTGCGCGAGCGCGTGATCGAAGAGCCTCTTCGCTTGGTCCTTTTTGCCCGTGATCATCAGGATGTTGCCGAGATTGATGGCGGCGTTGGCGAAACGGGGATTGACAGCGAGCGCCTCGCGGTATTTCTCGATGGCTTCATCATGGCGGCCGCGCTCCACGAGGGCGTCGCCAAGGCTTGTCAGGGAAAAGAAATTGCCGTCCGTGACCGCCACGGCATGCTCGTTGAGGGTCAGGCTGTTCTTCCAGAAGGAGAGCTGACGCACCGAAAGGAGCATGCAGGCGGCAACAACAGCACCGGACACAACGAACACCGCCCGCCTGCGTGTGAACAGCTTGGGAAACACTGCGGGAACACCCCATGAAAGGGCGATATACAGGCCGATGAAGGGGAGATAGGTGAAACGGTCCGCCCGTGCCTGGAGCCCGGTCTGAAAGAATCCGGCGACGGGGAACATGACCCCGAGATACCAGAGCCAGCCGATGATGAAATACGGGTGGTTTTTCGCGTAACGGACCGCCATCAGGGTAAGCGCCGCCAGCAGGAGAAACGCGGCCGCCGGTTTCCACAGGGGGAGGCTTTCTCCGGGATGGGGATAGAAAACTGCAAGCTTCGTTGGAACGAAGAGCTTGTATATATACACGACATAGGACACGATGGCGTTTCCGAATCGGGCAAACGCCGAAAAGGTGTCGGTGGATTGGAGTGAGCCGCGGACATGAAGTGTGTGGATGTTGAGGAGCCCGGCTGCCACGGCGAGGGCGAAGAGGGGAAGTTTTTCGAGAACGAGCCGGACCGGGCCGCATCTTTTCAGCCGGTCAAGAGGCCAGTAGTCCAGAAGAAGCAGGACCGCGGGAAGGGAGACCGTCATGGGTTTCGACATCAGGCTCATGAGGAAGAAGAGGAAGACGGCGCAATAGCGGAGAATGCCCGGCTTTCTCACATACCACAGACCATAGGCCCCGATGGAAAGCATCCAGAAGAAACCGCTGAGAACGTCCTTGCGTTCGGTTATCCAGGCAACGGATTCCACATGCAGGGGATGGAGGGCGAACAGGGACGCCGCGAACGCACTGGCGTAGACGTTGGATGTCATGCCGGCCAGGATCAGGAAGAGCAGCACAGAACCTGCCATGTGAAGAAACACATTCGTGAGGTGGTAACCGCCCGGATGAAGACCGTGGAACGCGTTGTTCAGTGCGAACGAATACCACGTGAGCGGCGTCCGCATGCCTCCACGGTCCGTTGTGAAGGCCCAGGCGAGCGTCTCGAAGGAGGCGCCGTCAATGATGTGCGGGTTCTTGTAGACATAGATATCATCGTCCACATTGACGAAATCATACGCACGAGTACGCGCATAAACGGCGAGAACCACCACCGCGATGGCCAGCGCCAGCAGAACCGCGCGCCTGTTTATACGATTATTAGGCATAATATAATACACAAATAATAATGTAATGTAATTAAATATTGCTCTCGATAATAATTTAATGTAATAAAGCGCATGAGGAATGCAAGTCATTTTTTATCTGTGTTATGGGTTATTTAACCGAAGTAAATTGTGTTCGATGGTTTTTTGGTGATTTTGCGGCGGACTTTCATGTAAATGTACATAATTATAATTTACGTACATTACAACCGGATATGTGTCAGTGGCCGTCGGGGTTCATTTAATGGTTCCGCAGATGGTGGGGATATGCTATCTTACAGCGTGGTATCCTGTTGACCGTTGAATCCGGCCGGTCGATGGAATGAGCATGGCACCTGTCGAAAAAACTGGAAAGGAAGGCTATATGAGAACGATGAAAGCGGCGGTTCTTAAGGAATTCGGCTGTATCGAGTGGCGCGACGATGTACCCGTTCCGGAGACGGGACCTGGGCAGATACTGGTGAAGGTCAGCTATGCCAGCATCTGTGGCAGCGACCAGCATGTCTTCAACGGCGAATTCGGACCGCGGGTGACGCTCCCCACCATCCAGGGGCACGAATTTGTGGGCACGATTGCCGAAATTGGGGAGGGTGTGGAGAATTTCATCGAGGGTGACCGTGTCGCCGTCGATCCCATCGTCTGGTGCGGCGAGTGCCCCGCCTGCCGTATCGGACATTTTCCGGCCTGCACCTCTCTCAAGCTCATCGGTATCGACATGGACGGTGGTTTCGCTGAATATGTCGCTGCGTCCGCCTCCATGGCCTATAAGATTCCAGATGCCGTGTCAGACCGAGACTCGGCGCTCACCGAGCCGTATTCAATCGGGTTTCACGCTTCGAAGCGCGCCGGAGTCGCTGCGGGAGACACGCTCGTCTTCTTTGGCGCGGGAAAGATCGGCCAGCACATCATGCAGGCGGCCCGAACCATCAGCGACAACACGACCTTTGTCGTGGACAGGATAGACCGGCGGCTCGACCTGGCGAAACAGGCCCATCCCGATATCATCACCATCAACGCCCGGCATGACGATCCAGTCGAGGTCATCATGGATTCGACCAATGGAAAGGGCGTGGATATCGCATTCGAGATGACGGGTGACGCCATTCTCGGGGACGGGGCTCCCCATCCGGTGCGTCAGGCGGTCCGCTCGATTCGCGGCGCGGGGACGGTCACCTGCCTCAGTCTGGGCGACCAGGTCGTTGAACTGGTCATGAAGGAACTCATCTGGAAGGAAGGCGCCATCGTCACATCGCGTGTCTGCCACGGCGAGTTCCAGGACGCCCTCGAACATCTCGCGAAGGGAGATCTGCATCCCGACGCCATAATTTCTGAAGTCATGCCCATGAAGGAGGCGCAAACGGCTTTCGAAATGCTCGAGCGCGATCCCGACAAATATCTGAAGGTGCTTTTGAAGAATGACTGACGCGGCCGATCATTGAGGGGAGGCGGACCAAGACCGGAGGGGGGTGTTCGTTAGGCAAGCAACATGGTATGGCAGGTCGCGAGCATTTCTTCGCATCACACAGGCGTTGATACAATCCCTCCGTCGCTCCCCTAACACTTACCCGGCAGACGGTTGAGGTTCAATGCCTTTCTTCACAGCTCCTCCTGCCCTTCATGCATTTTAAGATATGCCGATTCAAGACTTCCCGAAGATGTTACATTCCACATCTGCCGTTGTTTCCCGCCGCCGGAATTTTTCGTCCAGACGACCGTTGCCTCGTTGCTTTCCATGTCAAGATACACATCGGCAAAGTCAGCCGCAGGATTGTAAGCAAAGGTAATCTGGGAAAGATATATCCCGTACCGCGTCAATTTTTCGATGATGCGGGGACAGCTTTCCAGATGCGTGGCGACAACGATGAATTTGAGATTTTTCAGTTCGGAAAGATGGATGTCATAATGGGTTATGTCATGATGAATGCGCTTCACCTGATTGGTGATGAAATCGTCCGTATAGACGTTGTCATGGGGAGTGATGTGCGATAGATAGCCGAAAGCGCCGGGATATACGGCATACAGGGCCGTGCAGGTCGAAACCCCATAGGTGGCCAGCTTTTCCCCTGCTCCGCATTTGGAAAAATCGTCCATCTGCACCAGTCCGAAATCATCTTCGTCCCTGTCAGCGACCAGCGGGACAGGCTCATGAGGACCAAGGTATGCGAGAAGACTTTCAAGCTCACAACCGCCGCGCTTCATGAAACATTCCGTGATAATCTCACTCCTGTTGATCTCCGCCATAATGATCCAGGATGTGTCGAACACATCGAACCGTTCATATGAGCTGAAAACCGAAACACCCCGGTAATCATCGATGACATCGCTGCCCTCGGGCCGGGAGCGGGTTTTTTCCATGATCCCGTTTTCGAGACGGATTTTCAACGAGTTGCTTTTACGGCGGAAGCGGGAATTCGTCAGCATGAATCCATCACTGTTCACAAGGTATATTTCTCCTGTCCTGCCGAGTTCCTCACGGTTGCCGAGAAGCGAATTGAATGTCGTCGCCCGGTATTTGAAAACGAAGAATCCCTTGTTTTCCGCATCATCACCGACCGGCACGACGAAAAAGGCGATGGGGGATTGCGAAGGTTTGTAGTTCACGAAATCAACGAACACCGCTCCAGATTCCCCCCGGCGAATGCCTTCGATCAGGCGGGCGGGAAACATGCCGTCCTCAAAGACGTTCTTCCCGAGATCGCTTTCACGCTTGACGGAATGAAACACGCATCCCGAAGCATCCACGAGGAGTATGTCGTGGAAGGCGATGTAGTCCATGAGATACTGCATTTCGAAACCGTGATGGATTTTATTCCGGATTTTCCGCATCTTTTCGCTGTTGTTCGTGTTCTGCTGTTTCTGCATGTCCCGCAACTCATGGATTGCGTCGAAATACCGTGTGAGCATTTCATCATGCGCTGCTTTTTCAGCGTTTTCACCCGTCCGTTTCAGGAGCTCGGCGACCGAGCGGCGTTTGCTCTTCCGGACCCGTTCGAGACGCGCAAAGGTCTTGTTCCTTGTCTCCGCGAAGGTTTCGGCCCGGCAGGTCGATCTGTTCGTGGATGCCGGGATGCTGAAAACGAGAATGATGGCAGAAATGACGGCTGTCTTTGATGCTGTATTCGTCCCCGAGAGTTTTTCGAAGAATGACATGGTCGTCCCTGATTAAGATCGTTGAAATGCGTTCCCGTCCGATGCGCCTTCCCGTCCTGTTGGTTCAGGTGCGTTTACGCACGGCTGGCCTTTCGGCTGTCTCGCCCCGATAATTGTGCAAAATATGTGCCGTCAAATGCTAATCATGGGAGGATTTATGGTATTCAAAGGGTGCCAACATGTTAGACATACTGAACAAGCGGCGGGGATCTTCATGAGCGATGAGACAGGAGGGAGTGTTGTCTTTAATAGAAGACAATATGTCATTCCTGAAAGACATTTCGCCGGATGCATCACACATCGATGATGCAGTGACCGGCACACAGAGTGGCCGGTTCAATCGGTTAAGAGACCATGTTTTTTCAGAAGTTTGTAGAGATATCCGCGTGAGAGCCCGGAAATCCGCGCGGCCTCCGCCTTGTTGTACCGCACATGGTCGAGCAGGCGGGTGAGGTAGAGGGATTCCAGTTTCTCCCGGGCGTCGAAAAACGTGGGGAAGCCGTCCGAATCGTCGAGAATCTCCGCGGCGGGCAAGGTCCTGATCAATTCGGTTGCATGATAGCGTTCGAGAATCTTGCCCATGCGCTCGGCGACGGCGCTCAGCAGTCTCTGCTCTTCATGCGGGAAATCCGCATCCGGGTCGTCGGGAGGAGGGGCGAGAAAGACCTCGATCCGCCCGGTTGGCTTTCCGAACATCTGGACGGGCCTGGTGATCAATTTCTCCGTTTCGACGAATGGATCGGATCGATACTCGGCGCCGTTGATCAGAAGGCGTGCGGAGGTCCTCTCGGGATATTGCATGCTGCTGGGTATGATTTTCGCTACTTCCCGTATGAGGTCGTCAAGAGAAATGCCCGGAGAGTTGACAATATGGGAAATGGCATAGAGACAATCCAGTTCCTTGATTCTCTCACGCAGGTTCGAGACGAGATCGTCCGTGACGCTTTGCCGGTGTTCGAGATTCTGCAGACGCGACAGGTGTTTCTCGTTCATCATGCGGTGTTCGCTCCCTGTTCGGCGAATGAGAATGGTTTGAAACACCCCGGTACGTGAGACTGTCCGGACGGGGGTGTCCGCGAAGTCTTCGGCGGGGCGGCGCCTGTTTCTTAACCGCTTGTACAATCAATAATATTTCCGCCACATCTCAAGATCGAAGGTCTCTCCCGCTATGTCGAGGTGACGGGGCAGGTCCGCCGCTTTCGTGAAGCCGGCCCGAACCAGCAGGTCCCGTTTCCCGTTTTCGTCTTTTTCGATATACGCCCGCAGCTGGTCCAGTTCGCAATTCTCCTGAAGGGCCTCGATCATCTTCCCGGCATGATCGGAATACGCCGGATGGACGAGAACGTCCAGGATTCCCGTATGGCCCTCATGGCGCCGCGAGGACGGTATGACCGTTCCCAGCCCGAGGATCGTTTCCTCGCCGTCGAGCACCATCGCCCTGAATCCTTTCTTGTCCTTGCGCTCCTCGGGCACGACTCCCTCGACTTTCTGGTTGCGGAGAATATAGAACTCGCCTTCGAAATAGGACCCGAGATAGCAGCCGAGCTCGTAGTTTTTAATGATTACGGGATGTTTGGCGCAGAAGAGGGAGGTTATGTCGCACTGGTCATACTCTGCCATGGGCCGAAGTTCGGCCGATTGTCCCGGTCTGAAAAGGTTTTCGTCCTCACCCCCGTCACTCATGATCCGCTTGAACGCGCCGCGGCCGCCCATTTCACCCACGAGTTCGAATCCCCGGCGGCGATACATGTCCCGTATCCATTCGGCCCATGCCGCGAGATATACGGCGCGCGCACCGTGGTCCCGGTATGCGGCGAAGGCCTCGTTCATGGTCGCGTCGGCCACGCCCTGTCCCCGGTATTCCTCCACGGTGTGGACCTGGGAAAGGATGCCCTGGCCGCGGGGTGACACGGTGTATGAAGTCGTTGCGATGCATGTGTCACCGTCGAATGCCGCCGCGAAGCCGTACTTTTCGTCCCCCCAGGGTTCCGAAAGGCGTGATTCGGTCATCCAGGGATAAAGGCCCGCCCAGAATTTGTTCACTTCACGCTTTTCGTGATCGCTCGATTCGTGTGTTACGCGGACGATCCTCCATGATGCCATGATTCCCCCTCTGTATTGTCATGTTCTTCCCTTGTCCGAAAGCCTGCACATATCGTTCTCGAATGGCGCGGGAGTGAGTGCTGTCTGTCATGCGGCCGCTGAGTTCTCAATCACGATTTCCGCCGCTTCCAGCAGGTCTCGCGCTGTGAATTCGGCGTCGATCCCGTCTTCTGCGCCTTCAGACGCCTTCGTTCCGGTTATGAAGATGGTGCGTGTTCCGGCCCGCCTGCCCGCTTCCATGTCGCGCGCCGCATCCCCGATGAAGAAGGCGGACGCGGGATCGATGCCGTGATCGGCCGCCGCCCGCATGAGCATGCCGGGTTTCGGCTTGCGGCAGTCGCAGTCGTCATGATGCCCGTGGGGACAGTGATAGATGTCTTCGATCCCGCCGCCATGCCGCCCGATCTCATCGACCATCCATTCGTGAAGCGCGGCGAGGCCCTCCCCGGTCTGGATTCCCCGCGCGATGCAGCTCTGGTTCGTGATCACGATGATGCGAAAGCCGGCTTCACACAGGCGCTTGATCCCTTCGAATGCTCCCGGCGCCCACCTCCATTGTTCACGGTTGACCGTATAGTCTCCCCGCTCCACGTTGATCACGCCGTCACGGTCGACGAACACGAATTTGTTTTCGGTGCGTGAGTCTGCGTGGTTCATGGCTGGTTCCCGTGTTTTCGGATGGAGGGCCTGTTTACGTTTGGGCGGACCTTCTCCGTCAGTGCATGTTCCTGATGCGATCGATGATGGACGACGTGGAAAGACTGTCCACGATCGGCATGAGATGAACACGTCCGCCCCATGCGCCCACCCGGTCGTGCCCCACCACTTCCTCCACGGTATAGTCCGCGCCCTTGACAAGGATGTCGGGTTCGACCGTTTCGATGAGGTCGATGGGGGTGTCCTCGTCGAAAAGGACCACGAAATCCACGCATTCCAGCGCCGCGAGAACATGACTGCGTTCATGCTCGGGAATGATGGGGCGTTCATTCCCCTTGAGCCTCCGGACGGAAGCGTCCGTGTTCAGGCCGACCACCAGCACGTCCCCGAGCCGCCGTGCGTCGTTCAGATAGGTGATGTGTCCCATGTGCAGCAGATCGAAGCATCCGTTCGTGAATACTATCTTTTTGCCGGAGCGTCTGAGTTCGGCCGCCCTGGTCCGTATGGCCGCACGGTCGACGATCTTTTCCGCCGCCGAAGGACCGAAGGCATAATCGAGAATCTCTTCCGGCGAGGCGGTCGCCGTACGGTGTTTCCCCACCACGACGCCCGCTGCGATGTTGGCCACTGTGCAGGCATCCTCGAGACCGAGACCGGCGGCAATTCCCGTTGTCAGTGTGGCGATGACGGTATCGCCCGCTCCGGTTACATCGTAGACCTCCCTCGCGCTGGCATGGATGTGCATGACGGGCCTGTCGCGCTGCACGAGGTACATCCCCCGGTCGCCGTGCGTGACCAGAAGGTTTTCGATCGCGTGCCTGTCCATGACGGAAAGGGCGGATCGTTCGATGTTATCCTCGGGGATATCGCCGGTTCCGGCCGCTTTGAAAAACTCGTTGAAGTTCGGCGTGACGAGAAATGCACCGCGATACACGCCGAAATCGATCGTCTTCGGATCGATGACCGTACGGCGTCCGGAATCGATGACAGCGCGCGCGAGATCAGGCGAGACCACTCCCTTCGCATAGTCCGAAACAACAACAGGAATAGTTGGAGAAAGCGCCGCCAAACCGTCGAGAAGCGGCGAAACCGTTTCCTGCCCGATGGGGATGCTGGTCTCCCTGTCGATACGGTAGACCTGGCTGCCCCGGGCGATGAGACGGGTCTTTCGGGTGGTCGGTCGTCCGGGGACGGTTATGACACCCTCCGTGCCGATTCCCCGCTTTTCCAGACACTCCAGGAGTATTCTACCCTCGGGATCGTCACCGACAACTCCAAACAGACGCGGGTGAGCTCCCAGCGCGCAGGCATTGACCGCGACATTTGCGGCCCCGCCGGGTATGTAGGAACGCTCCCGTTCCTCCATGATGGGTTCGGGCGCCTCGGGGCTTATGCGGTTGAATTCACCGGTGACATATTCATCGAGCATGAGATCGCCCATGATGGCGAGCCGTGCTCCCTTCATGTCGTCGAGCAGACCGGCAAGTCGTTTTCTCACGGTGTCATATCCTTTCGCGCTCCAGGGCGGCGGCGGCGGCGAGAAGCGGGAACAGAATCTCGTGCTGGCCCCGGAGATCGATTGCCGTTGCTCCGGTGAGGGAGGGTCGTCTCAGGACGTTCTCGGACGGGCGGTACTGGGGGAGCATGTCCATGTTCACGGTGGTGAATTCCCGTACCCGGTGACCCAGATTGCGCGCCGCCGAAAGCGCCTTGAGAAAGACTTCCGGCATGATGACCGCTGAGCCCAGGTTGATGAACACGCCGCCATCGAGACGGGTGATGTGGTCGCAGAAGGTTTTGAAGTCATTGTGGGAGGCCTGTCCCAGCACGGCGCCGTCGGCAGAGGGATGGGCGTGTATGGTGTCCGTCCCGACAGCGATGTGAACGGTGACATCGACGCCGATGCTGCGTCCCGCCGAGAGGATGCTGACATCCGCGTGCTCATATCCCCCCATGGCGATGAGCCGGCCGATGGAGGCTCCGGCGCCGATCCCGTCTCCGACTCCTTCCGCCATCGCTTCGTTCATGAGTTTTCCGGTCTCCTCGACCATTCCGAAACTTCCGTCGCGGAGGGTGTCTGCGACATCCTCGGAGGTTTCTCCGATATACGCCAGTTCGAAATCGTGTATGGCGCCTGCCCCGTTCATGGCCACGCATGTGATGACACCCTCTTCCATCAGGTGGATGATATGGGGGGAAAGGCCGCATTTGACCGGGTGCGCTCCCATGGCGAGGATCACTTCCTTCATCTGGGAGGAGGCGTGCGCGATCGCCCGCGCGGCGGTTTTGAGGGCGTCGGCGCCAAGGAGCGGAGGAAGGGCGTCATAGAAGGCGGAGAAAGAAGGGCCTTCGGGCAGCTGCGCGAGATCCGCCGCTTTCACCTTGTGGGCCCGTTCGGTGATGGGAATTGTCTGAAGATGGGAAAAATCCACGTTCGTCTCCGGCAGATGGTGTGGGGGGTGTGTTTAGACAAAAATAACACGGCCCGTAATGAAGGAACAAGGAATAAATGGCGCAATGACTGAGTATGAATTTCTCCGGTTCGAGCGCTTCCGCGATTCGGTGGCAGGGACGTTGATTCACCGGTCGAGGACCTCGCGCACTTTTTCGGCAAGCGAATGCGAGGAGAAGGGCTTCTGGACGAAGTCGATTCCCTGGGCGATGACACCCCGTTCCGCAATGACAT